>SLKR01000150.1 GCA_007134525.1 Bacteroidales bacterium
CCTGAGACACCGTTACGGACCATATGACGGCGAACCTGCAGAGGTCCCCAATATAAGGTTTGATCCGAATACATTTGAAGATTACATCACGGTTGCGGATAAGGGGAAACGACATTTCAGTATAATAACTTCGGATGGTGGTATGGTGGATCTGGTTCCTTTATATGACATCCATCTGGAGCATTTTTCTGTATACCTTCCTGTAAATATTGATTAAATTATTAATAAACCAAAATAATAAACATGATCAATTTTAATATTATTACTGATAAGCAAACAAATAGTCAGACAGGGTTAACCAGGTTTGTTATCCTGGTGATATTTTTAGTATTCTGTTTTAATGTGCAGGGACAGAATATACTTGACAAGCAAAAAGTACTGGAAAGATTTGACTTCTGGCACAACCAGGACTGGGAGTGGTATAAGCAAAACATCCCCTTTCTGGAAACTCCCGACAGGGAGATCGACAAATCATATTATTACCGTTGGGAGATTGTTACTGTGCACCAGGTATATGGCTCTCCCGAAAGCGGCTATGCAAGCACCGAGTTTATATCGCGTCCATGGTGGTCTGGTGCTTACGGTACAATATCATGCCCTGTGGGCCACCAGATATACGATCTGAGGTGGCTGAGGGACAGCAGGTATGTAAAGGACTATTCCCGGTTCTGGTTCAGGGACCCGGGTTCACAATTGCATGATTACACGAACTGGCTGGGTGATGCGATCTGGCAGACATACAAGGTGAACAGGGATTTTGAGTTTGCAACAGGTCTTCTTAACGACCTGGTGCAGGACTATTATTTGTGGGAGGATGAAAGGTGGGTTGAACAGGAGGGTATGTTTGCCTGGAACGGTATGCGCGATGGCATGGAGACCAATATCAACAGCCGGCAGACACCTCAGTGGTTTAATGGTGCGCCCGGCTACCGACCTACACTTAACAGTTATATGTGGGCTCATGCAAATGCAATAGCAAATATTGCAGGGCTAATACATGACAATGCAACTGCAGAAGAATTCAGCAATAAGGCTGACAGGATCAAATCCAACTTCCAGGAGAAGAACTGGGACCCTGACAGGGAGTTCTTTTTTCACCGTTTCAGGGATGATGAGGTTACCGCTGACGGTACCGACACAATAAGGGCCAATACCCTTACTTACGAATCAGGTCAGCATGCGGGCAGCCCTTATGGCCATGAGCTTCACGGATATATTCCCTGGTATTTCGGAATGCCCGATCCGGGCTATGAATCTGCCTGGCAGTTTCTTATGGATCCTGATTATTTTTATGCAGATTTCGGACCTACGGTTGTTGGGCAGAGCGATCCATTGTTTCATATTTCAGCGAACTGCTGTCAATGGAGCGGGAACTCCTGGCCCTTTGCCACCACCCAGACACTGAAGGCAATGGCCAGGCTCCTTAATGAATATGAACAGGACTATGTTACTGCCGAAGATTATCAGGAGCTTTTCAGGATATATTCAATGACTCACAGAAGGGATGGTGAACCTTTCATCGGAGAGGCCGTGCATCCGCATACCGGCTCATGGGACGGACATGACCATGTGGGCCATAGTGAGCACTATTACCACTCTTCATATGTCGATCTGGTGATAAACGACCTTATAGGACTGAAACCTCAGGCAGGCGACTCTGTTGTTGTCAATCCGCTTGTACCCGGCGACTGGGATTATTTCTGCCTTGACGATGTAATGTATCACGGAAGAAGGCTGTCTGTTATATGGGACAGGGACGGATCCAGGTATAATGCAGGTGCTGGCTTTCAGATATTCATTGACGGTGTGTCAGTTGCCTCGGCACCTGAGATCACCAGGCTGGTGGCCCACGTTGAATACATGCCTGAAGAAGAATGCATAGAAAAGGTTAATTATGCGGTAAATAACAGTGATCGCTATTATCCCAGGGCAATTGCATCCTTCCCTGGTATAGAACATCCGGTCAGCAAGCTAAATGACGGGCAGAAGTGGTATTTTACTTCGACTACCAATCAGTGGAGCAATATTTATTCAGGTAATGAAACAGACTGGTGCGGAATTGATTTCGGCCATAGTCGCATTATAGATGAGGCGGTTATTTTCTTTGTTGATAATGGTGATGATATCAGGGTCCCTGAATCATATCTTTTTGAATACTGGAACGGTGAAACCTGGGTAGATGTGGAAGGACAAAAAAGACAGTATCCTGCCGCAATGGGAAACCGTGGCAACCGTATAGAATTTCCTGCTGTTGAGGCTGACAAATTCAGGATAGTTCTTGTACCACAGGATGGCTACAATGTAGCAGTGAGTGAATTTGAAACATGGGGTCCTCCCCGTTTACCGGTTTCAGTACCCAAAGACATACAGACAGATAATGTGGCATTCAATGCCAGTGCCTCGGCTTCATATACCTCTCCGCATGATAACGTGGCAGCAGTAATTAATGGAAGCATAAATCCTGCAAGACGCTGGACTGCCTTTGAATCGCCCAATGAGGAGGACTGGGTGCGAATAGATATGGAGCGGCCCAGAAACTTAAACACTGCACATCTGTTCTTTTATAGCGACGGAGTCGGTGTAGCCCTGCCCGATGGGTTCAGGATACAGTATCTTGACGGAAACCGCTGGCGCGATGTTGAAAATGTCCGCACTGTACCGGAAAACACAATTGCAAATGCACTGAATATTATTACCTTCGAAGAGGTTTTAACCAGCGGTATAAGGATCGTGTTAAGACATCCCCCGGGAGATTC
>SLKR01000069.1 GCA_007134525.1 Bacteroidales bacterium
CCATATAAATTTTTATATTTGATGTAGCGTACAATGTTTTTTTACTGTTTTTAAATGAATGAACTTTATGAAGAAATTTGCTATAATATTCCTTGTTGCCGCCTTTTTTGCCCTTATAGCTGTAATGGCTGTCAACAGTAACCAGCGTTCCGGAAATGTAAGCAAGCGTTCGGCCGAAAGGGTTGCCAACAGGGTGCATGCTTTGGAAAACTCTGAACAAACTAGTCAAAGTGAGCCGGCATCCCAGAGGCTTAACCCGCCTCACGGCCAGCCCGGCCATATTTGTGAAATACCTGTCGGTGAGCCGCTGCCAGAGGCCCAGCAAGAGCAGGGAGAAGTTGTTCTGAACCCCCCACACGGAGAGCCGGGCCATGTGTGCGAAATACCTGTCGGCGAGCCGCTGAACAGGTAATACATTAGATTTGGTAATCTTTTTTTTAAGCGTATTAGTAAAATATCGCTGATATTATACATCGGGCTTCTTCAGACAAGTTGTTCACTCCCATTGCGCAAAGCGATCATTTGCCTACAGATTTAAATGCTATATTTGAGATATGAGCATGCCCGTAAATAGTGAAATAAAGGAGCGCCTTAATGGCATATTTAATGCTTTCGCGGGCAAAGGCAATGAACTCATACCCGTTTTACAGAGTATTCAGGAAGAGTTCGGTTACTTGCCCGGAGAGGCAATGAAACATGCCGCGCGTTTTTTAAAGATCCCCGAAAGTACTGTATTTGGTGTGGCCTCATTTTATTCACAGTTCAGGTTCTCCCCTGCAGGCAAGCATATAATCAAGGTTTGCCACGGAACAGCCTGTCATGTTGCAAATGCGGGAGAGATAACTGAAAAACTCGAAACCCGTTTGAAGATAAAGGACGGAGAAACAAGCGATGATGGGTTGTTTACACTTGAGTCGGTTGCATGTGTTGGCTGTTGCTCGCTTGCCCCGCTTATTATGGTTGATGACGAGGTTTATGGTAAACTTGACCCTGTAAAGGCAGCCAGGATAGTCTCGCGCCTGTCAAGAACTCATGGAGAAAAACAGGAACAATGAACAAACCCAGAATTAGTGTAGGGCTTGGGAGCTGCGGTATGGCTGCCGGGGCTAATGCAGTATACCGACGGCTTGAAACCATTTTAATGGAGGGCAAGGCTGAATTTGAGCTGAAAAGAACCAGTTGTCTGGGTATGTGTTACAATGAACCCCTTGTTGCTGTTCTGGACGAGAGGGGGGAGTTTTTATACGGAAAGATACATGAAGAGAGTGCCGGCAAACTGATAGAGGAGCATATCCTGAAGGGAAATACCCTGAAGGGTCACCTTGTGTCCGGCAAGGATGTTTTTTTTGGATCGCAGGTAAAGATCGCCCTGAGAAACTGTGGGGTAATAGACCCCGAGAGCATTGATGAATATATTGATACGGGAGGATATGAGGCCACCCGGAGGATAATAAGGGAAAAAATCAGCGGGGCTGAGCTGACAGGCATTATCACCAGAAGCGGACTCAGGGGAAGGGGCGGTGGAGGGTTCAGTACAGGTAAAAAGTGGGAGTTCGCAAGAAACATTAATTCTGACGAGAAATACCTGATATGCAACGCAGATGAGGGAGACCCGGGCGCCTTTATGGACAGGTCGCTTTTGGAGGGCGACCCGCATGCGGTTATTGAGGGAATTATAATTGCCGGTTTGGCAATTGGAGCGAACAAGGGATATGTATACGTCAGGGCTGAATATCCCCTGGCTGTCAGAAGGCTGAAAAAGGCAATAAAACAGGCTGAGGAAAAGGGTTTTCTCGGCAAGGGAGTCTTCCAAAGCCGCAAAGACTTCAAAGTGGAAGTGTTTCTGGGAGCCGGGGCCTTTGTCTGCGGAGAGGAAACAGCACTGATACACTCAATAGAGGGAGCAAGGGGAATGCCAAGGCACAGGCCTCCCTTCCCTGCACAGTCGGGCCTGTGGGGCAGACCCACAGTTGTGAATAATGTCGAGACCCTCGCCAACGTAGCGTGGATAATACGGAATGGTGCTGATAAATATGCTGCATACGGAACTGAGAACAGCAAGGGAACAAAAGTGTTCGCTCTTGCCGGGAAGGTAAGAAGGGGTGGTCTGGTGGAGGTTCCAATGGGTGTTACCATAAATGAAATTGTATTTGGTATTGGTGGTGGGATTCCAGAGGGCAGGGAGTTCAAGGCAGTACAGCTGGGCGGGCCATCAGGCGGGTGCCTGCCAGCCAGCCTTGCCGGCACTCCCATTGACTTTGACTCCTTAAGGAAAACAGGTGCGATTATGGGATCGGGCGGGATGATAGTTATGGACGAAACATCCTGCATGGTCAATATCGCGAAATATTTTCTTGAATTTACCCGGGAGGAGTCGTGCGGGGCATGCACACCATGCCGCCTTGGAACAAAGCATATGCTTGATATACTTGAGGACATCACAGAAGGGAGGGCCCGGAAGGAGGACCTTGACACCCTTACGGATCTGGCAGAAGGAATAAAGAGAACCTCTTTGTGCGGCCTGGGGCAAACTGCCCCCAACCCCGTAATTACCACCCTTGAATATTTCAGGAGGGAGTACTGGGAACACATATCTGAGAAAAAGTGCAGGGCAAAGCAGTGCCGGAAGCTGATATCATACTTCATAGATCCGGATAAGTGTGCCGGTTGCCGTGTCTGTTACAAAAAGTGCCCTGAAAATGCCATTTCAGGCGATAAAGACAAGGTACATGTTATCAGCCAGGATGACTGTACCAGGTGCGGAATATGCATCAGGGCATGCCCGCGCAAATATTCGGCAATAAATTGTTTGCCTGGCCAGGCTTGATAAGATACATTTTTGTGGTATGGCAAGAGTAAAAATAAAAATTGACGGAGCCGAGGTTAAGGCAGATACCTCCATGACTATTATGGATGCCGCAAGAGAAAACGGAATATATATTCCGGGGCTTTGCCATCACCCTGACCTTGTTCCCTCGGGTTTGTGTCGGATATGTATAGTCGGCGTAAAGGGGCGTGAAAAACCGGTTGTGTCATGCAAGACCACTGTAGAGAATGGCATGGAAGTGTTTACTGACAACCCTTTGATAGATGCTGACCGAAGAATGCTTCTTGAACTTATTCATGCCAACCATAAACAGGATTGCACCAACTGCCTTAAGAACAACAACTGCCAGCTTCAGGAGGTCACGGCTTTTGTAGAGGTAAATGAAGAGCGTATCAAAAGGATGCGCAAGGAAAAACCCCTTGTGCCTGACGATGACTCCAACCCCTTTTTTACTCTTAGTCATGAGAAGTGCATCCTTTGCGGGATATGTATCCGTACCTGCAATGAAATTCAAGGTGTTGATGCACTTCAGTTCGCAAACAGGGGTACAGAAACATTGGTATCTACATTCCTTGACGGAAATATAAAAGATTCTGTATGCGAGTCTTGCGGCGAATGTGTTGTGAGGTGCCCTGTTGGTGCCCTGTTGCCTAAAGGCCGGCAGCAGCCTGCAAGGAAGGTAAAAACCATATGCCATTATTGCGGGGTTGGTTGCGGCATATATCTCGGAATTAGGGGGTCAAGGGTAGTTGGTGTGGAGGGAGACCGTTCCAACCCGGTTAATGAAGGCCGGCTGTGTGTTAAGGGACGATTCGGCTATCATTGGATAAATCATCCCGACCGCCTGAAAACACCGCTTGTAAGAAAAGAAGGAAGACTGGTTGAAACTGGCTGGGATGAGGCACTTGAGCTGGTAGCCCGAAAATTTTCCGGCTTCAGTGGTGATGAATTTGCAACTTTCTCTTCTGCAAAATGCACCAATGAAGAAAATTACCTCATACAGAAGTTTACCCGGGCTGTAATGGGTTCGAACCACATTGACCATTGTGCCAGGCTCTGCCACGCCCCATCAGTGGCCGGGCTGGCAAGCAGTTTAGGCAGCGGGGCCATGACAAATCCTATTGAACAGATCAGTGATGCCTCTTGTATCATGGCTGTTGGAACCAACACCACCGAGAGCCATCCTGTTATTGCCCTGAGGATAAAAGAAGCAAGGAGAAAAGGGGCGAGTGTAATTGTTGTCAACCCAAGGCGTATTGACTTGTGTAAGCATGCCGACTTATGGTTGCAGCATAAACCGGGAAGCGATGTCGCGTTGATCATGGCAATGTGCAGGATAATCCTTGAAAATGATCTTTATGATAAATCCTTTATAAAAGAAAGGTGCATTGATTTTGATATTTTCAGAAGATCACTTGAGGCTTTCAGTCTTGATGTGGCTGAAAGGATCACAGGGGTGCCGGCTGGTCAAATATGGGAAGCTGCCCACCGTTATGCCGCCGGTGGTCCGGCCAGCATTCTTTATGCAATGGGGATTACCCAGCACTCGCACGGAACTGACAATGTCCTTGCAATAAGCAATCTGGCCCTGCTTACCGGCAATGCAGGCAGGGATCATGCGGGAATCAACCCTCTGAGGGGACAGAATAATGTTCAGGGGGCCTGTGATATGGGTGCATTGCCTGATACTCTTCCTGGATATCAGAAACTCTCTGACCCGGATGTGCGGATGAAGTTTGATAAGGCCTGGAACTGCAGGTTAAAAGAGGAGCCGGGACTGACCCTTACAGAAATTATTGGTGCTATAGCGCATAAAAAGATAAGGGCACTGTATCTTGTCGGCGAAAACTCCCTTTTGAGTGAGCCGGATGCGAACCATGTGCGAAGTGCCCTGGAAAAACTGGACTTTTTTGTTGCCCAGGATGTGTTTCTGAGCGAAACAGCGGCACTTGCAGATGTTGTATTGCCGGCTGCAAGTTTTGCTGAGAAAGACGGAACTTTCACAAATACGGAAAGGAGGGTACAAAGAGTAAGAAAGGCTATCCAGCCAGCAGGCAACTCAAGGCCCGACTGGTGGATAACAAGCCAGATCGCAGTTAACATGGGTCAAAGCGGATTTCAGCATAGGGGCCCGGAGCAGATTATGGAGGAGATTGCCATGCTGACACCTCAGTACAGGGGGATAACATATAAACGAATTGAAGACTCAGGACTCCAATGGCCTGTACTGGACAAAAAGCACAAGGGAACACCTGTGTTGCACACCGAAAATTTTGCCACTCCCGACGGTAAGGCACGCTTTTTTCCCCTGACTTATATTCCTCCCTTCGAACTCCCGGATAAAGAATACCCGCTGATGCTTACGACCGGCAGGAGTCTGTATCATTACCATACAGGAACCCTTACAAGGAGAGTGGATGGATTAAACAGCCTTAACGGGAGGGAGATGGTAGAAATGCATCCTGAAGACGCAAAAGCTGCAGGGTTAACAGATGGTGACAGGATAATAATAAGATCACGCAGGGGATTGGTTAAAGCAGCACTCAAAACCTCCGACAGGTGTCCTAAAGGGGTGGTATCAATGAGCTTTCATTTTGCAGAAAGCCCCACCAATGTTCTAACCAGCCCGGTTCTTGACCCGGTCGCTAAAATTCCCGAACTGAAAGTTTGTGCGGTAAGTATTGTGAAACACTGAGCCCTTTATTACTCCTGCCTTACTGCTTCTGCCGGCAGAAGCCTTATTGCCTTAAGTGCCGGGAATACAGAAGTCGCGATTGCCGTTAGGCTTACAAGGACAATAAGACTTAATAATGAGTTTGTGTCAAGCTGTGGATAAACCATTGACGGGAACCCGTAAACATTCATTGAATCGCCTCCAACTACAGACAGGTCGATACCCTTTTTCCCTGTGTAGCTTATTGTCAGCAATGCCAGTATTATGCCGGAGACTGCACCACTGAAGGTGAGCAAGATGGTTTCTGTCATTATCATGCCAAACACCCTCTTTTTATTCATCCCAACGGCCATAAGCATACCCAGCTCACGTATCCGCTCATATACTGACATAAGCATTGTGTTTACCAGTCCGAATGCCAGTGCGAACAGAATTATACCGAGGATGATCACCAGCATTAAGCCCGACATTTGCTGCAGATAGCTGAGTTCGGAGGATATATCTGCCCATGTGCGGACACTTAGATGGGGAAATCTTTCGCTGTACCTGCCTGCTATATAGTCTATGTTTTTAAGGTCATCAATAATCAGTGCAAATTCATGGACCATAGTCCTGTCGCTTAAATATTCGTCAAGCTGCCTGCGCAAAACAAAAACATTGTTTTCATCAGAACCTGTGTTTGCAGTCTGGTATATGCCGGCCACCCTGAATGCCGCCGAAACAAGTTCGCTGTTTTCATCCTGAAATGTAAGCACAAGCCTCGAGCCTGTCTGGAGCCTGGTTTTTTCAGCAAGCGACCTGCCTATAAGCACCGGGTTTCTCATTCCATCTTCAAAATATCTTCCATCCACAATGTTCTTGTCAAGGCCTGTGGTGGATGATTCCGCTTCAGGATCAACCCCCTTTATTTCAACGCCTCTGCTCAGGTGGGCCGACAAAAGCATGCCGTTTGCAATTGTTCTTGTTGAGAAAGACAGAACCTGCTCATCTTCATTTAGCATCTTCTGAACCTTTTCCCAGTCTTCTATAAGGTATTCTGGCATATTGTAGGTGATGAATTCCGGATCGTGGATCTGAATATGCGATATATGCTGTTCTATGGCAGTGCTGAAACGCTGGTCGAGCATGCCAAGCATTAAGGCAGAGGTAAAAATGCCGCCAAGAAGTCCAGCAGCAATAGCAACCAGGATAACAAGGCTTCTTTTCTTGTTGCGCCAGATATTCCTCCAGGATATAAGAAGCAGCATCCTCATACTATTTTTGTTTTTCACTTACAACATTAAGGTGGAAAATACTGTAAACAGGAAACAGACCTGCAAAAAGGGCCAATACAACAACTATCCTGGCCTGGGATATAAACACTATTGGATCTGCCGACAAAGGCAGTATGGGCTCGAAACCATAATCCAGCATTGTTTCGGCAAGCCCACCACTTAACTGTATCGGGTTGTGGTAAAAGTATGCGATCACAGGTATTGCTGCGGCAATACCCGCGGCGGCTCCAATCAGAGAGATGAAAACCGACTCGGCAAAGCATACCATTGCAAGCAGCCTCCTTTTCATTCCAAGAGCCATGAGTACGGCAAACTCCTTCTTCCTTTCCAGAAGCATTGTAATGGTAGTCCCTAAAAGCCCAAATGCAATGATCATATAAAGTATGCCAATCATTACAAATGTGCCGGCCATGTCAAACTGCATCATCGCAATCAGATCCTGCAGCATATGCTCCCATGTGAGTACCCTGTACCACTCCTTGTCAATTTCAGAACGTATGCTTTCTGCCAGCCGGTCTGTCTTGTCAGGATCTCCGGGCATTATGATAAGCGATGTCAGTCTGTTGTCAGCCGCATAAAACCACTGTGCAGCTTCCAGCGACATATAGATTGTGCCGTTGTTCATTTCCGGGATATTCAGGCCCACAATACCTCCGATGCGGTATATCCCTGCAGCGGTTGCGCCCTGAAAACCCTGCCCGAGAAGCACAATTGAGTCGCCAATGCTGACGTTAAGTATACCTGCAAGCCCTTCGGCTAATACTATGTCATTTCCACCTGCCGAAACAAAGCGGCCCCCGGTAAGCCGTGAAGAGATATCATTGAGTGCCGACTCCTTTTCCGGGTCAACACCCATTACCGATACCCCCCTTGTTGTCCTGTCGGTTGCAGCAAGGGCAAAATGCTGTATCCTTGGTGCATAAAGGGATATGTCATCACTGTATTTGTCAAGTATTCCCCGGATCCGGCCGTCAAAGAGCATGCTGTGATCCATGGATGGCTCTTCTTCAAATAAGACATCCTGGATCTGAATATAGCCTGTGCTATACCTGACCATATTGTCAATCATCCCTTCATAGGTACCTTTCTCAATTGAATAAAAGAAAATGGCAAGAATCACCGCAAAGAATACCGAGCTTATCGTAATAAGCGACCTTCTGCGGTTTCTCCAAAGGTTGCGCCAGGCAAGGCGGGGTATGAGCATCATTCCGGCTGTCTGTATGCTGTTGGATTGATCATGTAAAGATATGTTTTTTATCGTTTTGCGCTAATTGAATAATGTGCTGTATATTTGGCAGAAAAGCAGTTTATGTGCTATAATATTGCCTATCTTGAAAAAAGGGCAGCCAAACTTGCAGGAAGGTACATAAATGTCATACCCCCTGACTGGAAAAACAGGCTTGCAGAGAGCGAGCTTCCGCAATACTATTTCGTAAGCGGTTTTGCACATCCTGAATTGCCTGTGGTAACTCCCAAAGGGGTTTTTATTTACAGGTGGGGCCTGATCCCGTTTTGGGTTAAGGATGGTGGTAAGGCAAGGGATATCAGTCAAAAAACGCTTAATGCTGTAGGCGCGACAGTATTTGAAAAACCTTCATTCAGAAGGGGGATAATTTCCGGCAGGTGCCTTTTGCCTGTAAGTGGTTTTTTTGAGTGGCGCCATGAAGGGGGGAAGAAGCTCCCGTATTTTATAAAAAGCAGCGAACAGGAGGTGTTTTCGCTCGGATGTGTTTCCGACACCTGGACCGACCCTGAAACCGGTGAGGTTATTAACACTTTCAGCATTGTTACCACACCTGCAAATGAAATGATGGAGTATATTCATAATAACAAAAAGCGGATGCCTCTTGTTGTCAGGTATGAGGATGAGTGGAGCTGGGTTGACCCCGAACTTGAAAAAGAACATATCTCAGCCCTGATAAAACCCTGTGAAGAAGGTATGCTTAGAGCATGGAGAGTCTCACCGTTTGTAAACAGCTCCCGTAATGAACGCAATGTGCCCGCCGCCCTGGAGCCAATATAGGGTGGTACAGTTAACCGGCCAGTCGCTACCACTCAATATTGTCCCTCAGCCATTCATCATCAGGCCAGTCGGAGGGGTGTACGTCTATGAACACTGCAGTGGGGTATTGGATCATTTCATCAAGTTCCTCAAGGAACTCTATCCACTTATCCCAGTTATCGGCAACTTCCCTTCTCTCCATGCTTTGTATCCTTTCCATCTGGGTTGAAAGATCCTGCTGCTGGGCCTGGGCGATTTTTTCAAACAGTGCGGTCGCCTCCTCCATCCGACCTTCTGCCATTAATTTCTGCGCCTCTGCCACCATATCCTCAATGTTATAGCGTTCACCTGCTTCGGGCTCAAGCTCTGATTTGTATTCCCTGAAAAGTACCTGATCCCTTGTCAGGGGCCTTCCGTCCGCACCTGTTCTGTCAGAATTTCCGTAATAAGCGTAGGCAAGGTAACCGTACTTCCTGCATACCTGGTTATAGTCGTTGCGGGAGTACTTTTCAAGGCTGTTAACCATTTCCCTGAATGGCTGTAAATACTCAGAGGTGCAGTTCCTTGGTTGCAGGGAGCGGATGCATTTGACAGAAACCCCCGGGTTTCTTGGAAGTGCGTACAAATGAAGGACTCCCAGGCTTTTAATGTTAATTTCCAGCACTTCTGCCCTGTAGTGTTTCCCCTGGTCAACAGCTTCCATGCCTCCGATCTCTCCGCTGTAGAATGAAACTGCTTCAGCCGGACTTAAAGATGTGTAAAATGCCCGTACGAAGACCACATCTTTGCCATTATTAAAGTCATGTATGTTGAGGCCGGGAGCCTCTTCAGCCCGGGGAGGTTTCGGGGCAACCAGCTGTTTATCGCCTGCCCTTGCCAGGCTACAACAGAAAAGCGTCAGGCATAATAACAATGCTGCTTTGTTTGCTCTGTCCATTTTAAAATGTTTTTTGGGTGAGTTAAGGTTTTAAGTCAAATTTATGGCAGAAACATCTGTTTTCCAAACATATTTGTATTGCCTGAAAACAAAAAAACAGGGCCCGGGCCCTGTTTTTTAGTCTGTCATGCCAGTATTTCTTCTGCCGGGCCTCCGGCTTGCCTGAAAGTAAATAATGGGCCCTATAATCGGGGCCAGTAAAAGCAACAGTATAATCAACCTGTTTCTCTTCTGTTTGATTATGTCAGAAATTGCCCAGACCAGAAGAAAAGCCGAAAGTGCAATTAAAACAGCGATAGAGATATGTTCCATCATGTCTAAACAGTCTTTTGTTTCTGCAATTTAAAAAAAAATATTAAATGGTAACCAGAAAGCATGCCAGGGCAATCGCGCCGAGGCAGTGTTTCCATAATACGGCACACATAAAGGTACAGCTGTTGTCTTCAACACAGCTGTCTATTGCCATCTTTGCACATTCAGAAAAGCTCATTTCTTCATCATCAGCTTCTTCTTCCTTGTTGTAGGAGCTGTAAATCAATTCCAGTACTTCCCCGGTCTCCTTGTCTACGGTTGAAACCAGCCACTTTTTGCCTTCCTGGTAAATCTGAACCTCATATACTTGCCCTTTGTCTTTCCTTATGTGTTCATAATGGGTCAGCTCATTGTTTTCTTCGTCTGCCACCAGGATCAGAGAGTTTTCTACACCATCCTTTGACTCCCCGCCGCTGTACCCTGCAACTATGGCCTTGCCTTCAAGGCCGGTGTATTCGACGACTTCAGCGCTTTGATATGAGTGGTCATACTTCCCGGATGTCAGGTTTAAACTTTCTGCCCTGTTGATGAAGCTGGTCAATAAACCTGCCTCTTCGCTGTCGGGTGTACGGATAGTTTCTATATCATAATACTCCTGTGGCATTGTTATATCTTCTTCTTGGGGCATGATTTCATCATTGCATGAAAAAAGTATGACAGAAGACATTAATATGATCAGCCGGTTAAATAATTGTCTTTTCATGTCGGTCTGTTTTTTTTTAATTAATCTGTGTTTCAGTCTCCG
>SLKR01000080.1 GCA_007134525.1 Bacteroidales bacterium
AACAGGCAGTTTGCTCCATCCGGAAGGCAGTCCTTTAGTCAGGGAAGCGATAAGGGAGGCTGAAAGGATAATCGGCAAAGAGAGTATAGACTGTGTATTCACCAGTTCCCACCCGGTATATTCCCATATGGTGGGATTGTATCTGAAAAAACGAACAGGGCTTCCATGGGTAGCATCTTTCAGTGACCCGCACCCTTCAGCAATGCTCCCTTCTCCTTATGGCGGCAGGTTTATGACGCCCAAGGCCCATCTTGAAAAATATTTTGTGAAGAAGGTTTTCAGGCATGCTGATGCTGTCCATATGCCGACTGATGTTTGCCTTGATATTGCAGAGGCATTTACCGGAGCAGATATAAAAAACAAGGCGTTTGCCATCCCCCCGATCGGTGAAACCGATTATGGATCCAAACGCGAAAACTCTGATGGCTATTTAGTGCATACAGGAAGAATAAAGCGCAGGATCAGTGAGGGTTTTCTCTCTGCAATCCGTGACTTTATGGAAAATCAGCCTGAAGATCTCAAAGGGTTTATGTGCGTTGGAAAATATGGTGAAACGGTCAGGACCATGGCAAGAAAGCTGGAGATGGATGAGGATGTAAAGACTTTTGGTCAGGTCTCTCACGGTAAAGCACTGGAGTATATTTCCGGAGGTAAGGCAGTTGCAATACTTGAGGCCCGGATGGATCTGAGCCATGCCCTTCCGAGTAAATTTGCAGAGGCTGCCTTCTCAGGCAAACCCATTCTGGCTGTTACCCCTGAGAAAAGCCCTGTCAGGACCTACCTGGCCAGGTATGGCGGGGGGGTTGCTGTAACCCATGACAAAAAAGATGTTCTCAGGGGCCTGGAACTACTTTTCAATAAAAAAGATGGCATGATTAATCCCTCTCTGCAGGCACAGAAAGATCTAGCCACCCAGTTCAGCTATAATACCGTTGGCAGCAAGTATCAGGAAATGTTTGTAAGTGTTGCACGCAATTTCCAGGCGCCCAGGATTCTGAAGTGAATTATTGGTGCAAACAAAAAAGCAGCTACACTTTTCAGTTGAAAACAGCAAAAACTATCGTTGCACTAATCGCCACGCAACCAAGAAGCTATACAAGTCAGATATAGTAGGCATTTCAAAGAACGATATTTAATATCTATCGAACACTAATTATTAATATGCTACAAAAATATATATTGCGTATAGCTGTTTATTTAAACTAAATCATTATATTTGGAAAACGCAAATAATCATAAAACTAGACGCTATGAAAGCGAAAAAACTTACTACAATTACAGTGGCTTTGTTATTGATGATTCCTGCTATTGGTTTCGGGCAAATTGCTCCAAATCTTAATTCAGCCGGTGAATTTGGGGTACTTGCAGGCACAGCCATCAGTTTCGATGGAACCCAGACAGTTATTAACGACATGAACGTTGGATTGTATCCGGGTAAACTTGTATCGATAACCGGAGATTTCGTTGTTAATAATGGAGAATACATGGCGGCTGACAGCCCGGATCCGGCACCTGCAATTCTTGAACAGGCAAAAGATGACCTCACAAAAGCCTATCTTTTCGCAGAAGGTTCTACCTTCCCTGCCCCAGCTGATGTATCGACGGACAACCTGGCTGGAGAGACCCTGGCCCCGGGCATTTATAAATCCACCTCCACCCTGTCCATTGAAGGGGGCGATCTGACACTAGAAGGGAGTGCGAACGATGTGTGGATCTTCCAGGTGGCAGCTGGGTTAACCACCACTACTGGTGGCAATGTTGTACTTGCAGGTGGCGCACTGGCAAAAAACGTTTTCTGGCAGGTGGGCTCTTCAGCCACCATAGGAATCGGCACAACTTTTAACGGTAACATATTGGCTTTAACTTCTATAACCGTGAATTCCGATGCCACAGTAAATGGCAGGGCGCTTGCAATTAATGGCGCTGTTACCTTTGAAAGCGGGGGAACAATGAATGAGCCTCCAGAAGGCGAAGAACCCACAGATCCTGAAATATCTTTTACGGTCACCAAAACAGCCAACCCGAAAACCTTTGTTGCTGCTGGTGACATTATTCTTTACGACATAGAAGTAACCAATACAGGAACGGAAGAGTTGACCGATATAGTCGTAACCGACCCAACTGCAACCATCACAGGAGGAAATCCGATAGCTTCACTGGCACCTGATGAAACAGCCATTGTCACAGCCTCGTATGAGATCACTCCGGCAAACGTGAATGATGGATTTGCCATTAACATTGCCACCGCAACAACTGAGAATGTTGAGGAAAGTGGTTATGAAATTGTCACTATTGATGATGTTCCACCCCGACCGATACCCCTCGCTACATGGGCTATAGTGCTGGGAGGCGTCCTGATGGCCGGATTTGTTTACAGGCGCTCCATGCTAAAAAGGATTCAGAATGCAGGTGCTTCCGGAGAATAATCATTAAATAGCAGTTTCCCGCACGATAAAAAACCTCCCTGAAATTTCAGAGGGGTTTTTTATTGGTGTGCTGTACATGACTATTTACTTGGTGGTGAAATTACACTACGGGGGATTGTAGTAGCCATCTGTCCGGTAAGCTTGCAATATAAGAAAGAATGCACAAAAAATCTGATACCTCGATCCTTACTTTTTAAAAAACCCAAGATCAAGGTACTTTTTTATTAGTGATGTAAGCTGCCGCTTCTTAATTGGCTTGGTTATCACCTCATTGGATCCGACTATGAGGGCATCATCAATATATTGGGGGGTAGTATGAGCTGTCTGCATAAATATTATCACATCCTGATTAAACTGACGGATTTGTCTTGTGGCCTCCAATCCGTTCATTACAGGCATTCTTACATCCATCAAAACCAGGTCAATATTATTATTGTTCTTCAAGAAATCAACTGCCTCCAATCCGTTTTTTACACTGTAAATCTCATTACAGCTGCCTTCAAGGTAACTGTTTAGTAACAATACAGACACCTTTTCATCATCAACTATTAAGACATTAAGTTTTTCTCTCTGTGTTGAAGGTAGGTTTATATCTTTAATGACACCCTGGAGGTCATCATCTGTTTTACTTGGCTGATATGGAATTGTAAAATAAAAAGTTGATCCTTGCCCCAGGGTACTGTCCATCCAAATATCACCTCCCAATAAATCCACATATCCCTTTGCAATCGATAAACCCAAACCTATACCTTCATAATTTGAAGAGAGTTTTTCATCCCCGTGTGAGAATTTTTTAAAAACTAATGGTTTTTGTTCCGGGCTGATTCCAATGCCAGTGTCAATTACATAAAAACGCAAAGCCTCTCCTATTCTGTTATAACCAAATTCAACCTTACCTTTGTCTGTAAATTTTATTGCGTTGTTAATGAGATTCTTTAAAATAACACTAAGCTTTTCGTAGTCCGTTTCAACCAAAGCGTAATCTCCGGCTAACCCTTTATTGAATTTTAGTTCAACTCCCTTTTCAAATGCCCTGGAAACGAAATATTCAAATTGTTCATCAATAAACGTATTTACATTCACACTGGATGAATTAACTTTTGAAGTATTTGCATCAATTGTAGAAATATCAATTAATTGGTCAATGGTCTGAGCTAAACGATTGCCGCATCTCTTTATGATTTCAATGTATTTGATTTTTGATTCCGCGGATATATTAGGCGCTTCAAGCATTTCGGTAAAGCCCATTATTCCGTTCATGGGAGTTCTTATCTCGTGACTTAAATTGGATAAAAAGGAAGTAATTAATCTTTCGCTTTTTACGTCTTCTATTCTTAAACTTTCTACCTCCTTTTCAAGTTGCTTTTGCTTGTTGATATTTTTAATCCTGAATACCAGTCTTTCAAGTCTTGAGTCTCTTTCAGCTATAATGATGCTGCTGGCCTCCACCCATTTATAAGAATCGTCCATACACTGAAACCTAAATTCAACCTGTGGGCACTCCCGAAAAGGTTTGCACCCACCGAAGGCATTATATACTTTATCCTTGTCTTCAGGAGTTACACAATCCATTATGTTTTTACCAGACAGGTTGTTCAGATTATCTTTTAGAAACTCACTGGATTTGCTGTAGAATAGAATCCTTCCCTTAAGGTTGGTTATTATTATCAAATCATGCAGGTAGTCTGATAAATAGCTAAGGTGTTTAACTTTGGTTTTTAATGCTTCAACAAGGTCTTTGTTGGAGGAACTCTCGCTTTGGGGCTTATTTATGGAGTTCTGGCGTTGGTTTTTTCGCTTTAAAGGAGAATTGTGAGAGGCCATCTTTTTCTGTGTTTTTCACTGTTATGAAACTGTAATAATTAACGCGGTATTAGATGACATAAAACCACAATCCGGTTTTTATCTTCTAAGGTAAGTTAAAAAAAACAAATTATAAAAGATAGGTGAGAAAATATTTAACCTGAATGAATGTTTATCCCCGGGACAAATAAAGATTGGGAAATAAAAGGCAGGCATTAGACTATTCTATAACTATTAATCTTGCTTTACCCACGGCAATGCGATTATTTCAACAGGTGGTATTTCATCCTTACAGATCTCGGATTTCAGCTCCTTTACAAGGTAATCCATACCAGGAATATTCTTCCAGGTTGCCCTCTGCAAACAATAGGGATGGTGTTACTTATAAACCAATTAAGAATATTTGTATCTTATACTTGCGTCAACAGGAGATAAAGGTGACCTTGGTATTGTATGCAAATAAAAAAGCAGCCACACTTTTAATTAGTGTAACTGCTTGATTTGTTGGTGGGCGCTACTAGATTCGAACTAGTGACCCCCTGCTTGTAAGGCAGGTGCTCTGAACCAACTGAGCTAAGCGCCCGGGAAAACTCCCGCTTGGGTGGGTGCAAAGGTAAAACATTTTTTTTATTTGCAAGCCTTTTTAAAAAAAACCTTAGCGAGTTCTGCCTGCTCTGAACATAGAGGTTTCGGTTTTTGTTAGCTGTTCATCTGTAAATATAAATTTAAATTAGGATGAAAATAACAGAGATAATTATAACCTACGTATTCGCATTTATATACCTGCTATTTGCACTGAACTTCTTTTTTAACTTTTTACCAATGCCAGAGCTTCAGGGCAATGCACTTGTATTTATGGAAGTGATAGGCTCTACAGGTTATATGACTGCCGTGAAATTTTTGGAAATTTTGGTTGCCCTGATGCTGATTTTCAATATCAAAAGACCTCTTGCATGGTTGCTCATACTACCTGTGAGTACCAACATCTTAATGTATGATGTTTTCATCGTGGGCCAACCAATGCTTGGGGTGCTAATGATGGCCATGAATGTCTTTATGGTATACCGCCTGCGCACCCACTATCTTTGCATAGTAAAATAAAAACCGGGAAATTTTTTTACATATTGTTGTAAAACTGTGATATTTTCCTAATTTTACATAAAGCAATTCCACTACCACTTTATGGTTGAAAATCTATTTCCTGCAGAAAAGCCTGGATGTATTGTATCTGGTCCGGCCAATATTACTAACCAACTCAATTAACCCTATGAAAAAAAACTGGTTGTTTCGTTTTAGCAGTATTCTGTTACTGTTTGCCTTCCTCCTTGCCCCAACGGGCTGTGAAAAAGATGACAAAAGTGAAGTTGATGTATTTCATGACAATATCAGCGATCTTGCCCTGGTAGCTGTCGACTTTATCGACAAGGCCATAATTTTTGAAACGACCGTAATTGACAATAACCTTGAGGCTGATGAGGTCAAAAAGATTTTTGATGATTATATTAATGCCGGCGAGGCTTTTGTTAATAACCTTAACAAGGTGATGGGCAGCACCAAACAGTCTGGTGATACCGATGCCCTTCTTAAGGATGCTGCATTGGAATGTGTGACAGCCGTTACCGGTTTATTTGATATTTCCGGGTTATCCCCTGCCTCGGTAAAAGCGCTGGGCGATCTGATAGGTGAGACCAAGGATGCATCAGCTGCCATCGAACAGGCCTATGATAACAATAGTATTTCTTACGATGAATACATTAATCTGAGAAACCAGCTGCGTAAGGACAAACTTTTAAAAGTTGCCAAGATGGGCGGCAGCGGCATAATCGGCACCCTGGCAGCGGGAAGCGTTGCAGCAGCCAAGATTGCTGCTGCAGGAACCGTAGGTGTTGGGGCCATCATGACTGCACCTGCCCTGATTACAATAGGTGCAGTGGGTGCAGGTACAAGCTATGTGTCCTACAGGCTGTTCTCATGGTATTCCAGCTCTGATAAGTCCACCGGGGAGGTTAATACCATTTTTACTGCATTCGAGTGGGAAACAGACACACCGCTTCCTGCATTTTTGTTTGGCAAGAATGCAAAGGTCGCCATCAGCATTGACGGTTATGCCCCTGTTCTGATAGATCAGATCAGGCACCCTGAAGAGGGTTATAATATGTTCATTGAGATAGAACCTGTAAAGTCTTCTGAACTGAAGTCTTCTGTGTCAACACAGGTCTGTTACAGGCAGGAAATTATCCAGCCGGGCACTAACTGTGACCAGATAATGTTTGTAACAGCATACCCCAGCCCGGCTAGTCCTGCCGCGGGCCAGTCGGTTACCGTTACTGCAAATGTACTGCCTGCCATGGCAGGATGTGATGTAAATTTCAATATTGTCGGAACCGATGGATACACAAACAGTGCAACCCATACAACAAACTCAAGCGGTGAAGCGAGGTTTGGTATTCCCGGGGCAGATCCTGGTGTTTTTGACAGGGTAACTATTACTACTGCCAATGGCGCCTCCCAGACTGTTTCTTACACATTTGGCGGAAGCAAGGATGGCCAGGAAGTCCAAAGCAGGATCCGCTAAATAAAGCCTGAGATTTATTTAAGGTAACGCTCAAGCCAACCGTAAAACTCATCATACCAGAACAGTGAGTTCTGAGGGGTGAGTATCCAGTGGTTTTCGTCCGGGTAATATACCAGCCTGGCATCAAGGCCCATGTTTTTGTAGATATTGTAAACCATGAAGCCGTGGGCCACCGGTACGCGGTAGTCTTTCTCCCCGTGAATAACCAGCATGGGGCTTGAGAAATTGTGTGCGAACTGGGAAGGGTTGATTGCATTCAGCTGGTCAAAATTTTCCCAGGGTGAACCTCCGTATTGATATTTGCGGTTGGCCGAAAAATCCGAGGCAAACTGAAGGTGGAGGTCATATACGCCGGCATGATTTATCAGGCAGGCAAAACGGTCAGTATGTCCGGCTATCCAGCTTACCATATAACCTCCGTAACTTCCTCCGGTGGCAGCCATCCTGTCTTCGTCAACCAGACCCCTTTCTGCCATATAGTCGGCCGCCTTCATGATGTCCCTGAACGGAAGATCTGCATGGTTGCCATGTATGCTCTTTGTAAACTCCTGGCCAAAACTTGTGGATCCGTGAAAGTTCGGCATAGCAACTATATATCCTGGCGCGGCAAAAAGCTGACTGTTCCAGCGGAAGTGAAAGGTGTCACCAAAGGTCCCGTGCGGTCCGCCATGTATCATCATTACCAGGGGGTATTCTTTTGAAGGATCATAATCAGGAGGATAGTTTATGAACATCTGTATGTCAGCACCGTTGGCGCCTTTGTATGTTACATTCTCTATTTTACCCCAGTCAATCCCTTCCACAATACCGTCATTGAAGGCTGATAGCTTTTCGGCATTGCCGTTTTGCAAATTAACCCTGTATATCTCCGGAGGTGCGCTCAGGTTGTGGTGATTGAACACAATATTGTTGCCGGCAGCCAGGGCAGCACCGCCATTGGTGCCTCCCCTGAATACCTCCGTATGGTTGCCACCTGCTGCGGGTATGCTGAAAACTGACTTCATTGCACGGTCTTCAGCAAGGAAGTATATCGTGTTGCCGTCTTCCGACCAGAACCACTGCTCCGTGCTCAGGTCAATATGACCGGTAAGTTCAGTAAAATTGCCGGTTTGAGTATCATAAAGCGTCATTACGACCCTGTCGGCATAAAAGTGATATATCGATTGCTTGCCGTAGAGAATATACCTGCCGTCGGGGCTGAATACCGGGTTCAGATCATTTGCCGGGTTATCGGCGGTGATATTTGTGATCGCACCTGAGCCATCGGTCGGCACAAGGTATATTGCATGATTTGTGGTTTCATAAGGGGGCTGGGTTGAGTTCTTGCTTACTGCGATAGCGCTTCCATCAGGGGAGATGTCATAGGACACTCCTCCCATCAGGCCGAAGAAGTTTCCGCTTTCCGGCATCAGGTCTGTTACTTCGCCACTTGATGTTTCGATAGTGAACAGTCTTGAAACATGCCCGTCGGTAAGCCAGCGGTCCCAGTAGCGGTACATATTGTTTTCGGTTACTTTAGCACTTACCTTGCTCTCCTCCATTTCTTTCTGCATGCTGCGGTGCTTTTCCCAGTCACCCATATATTCGGGAAGTATGTTTGCGGCAAAGGCAATCCTGTTGCCACCAGGGAACCACCTTAGCCCGTAAACCCCTACCGGGAGATCACTTAACATACGGGCCTCTCCGCCTTCGGCGATGTTGAGCAGGTATATCTGTCCGGGGCCCCCATGCCGTCCTGACACAAAGGCGATCTTCCGTCCATCCGGGCTCCAGGCCGGCCCTCTGTCGCTTCCGCTGAAGCTTATCTGCCGTACCTCACCGCTTATGTTATTAAGCAAAAAGAGGTTAGTGGCTGAAGTATTTTCGTCCACATCATATGAAGTGACCGGGAATACCGACCAGTTACCATCAGGCGAAACTTCGGGGTTGCCGGGCCTTTCCATCTCCCACATACTTAAGGGGTTAAATGGTTTAAGTTCCTGTGCCATTACTTTGCCGGAAATAATAAGTAATGCGGCAATAAGAAAAAATCCGTACTTTTTCATGGGTTTATGGTTTTAGTTTGATCCTGTTATAATACAAAGAAACAAAAAGCGAGTAAATTCTGTACAAAAAAAGATTTTCAATATTTTTGCACCTATGATATTGGTAACCGGAGGAAGCGGACTGGTTGGCTCTCACCTTTTATTTGAGCTTTGCTCTAAGGGTGAGATGGTATATGCATTAAAGCGTGATGCGAGCAATACCGAAATGGTAAAACGGCTTTTCCATTGGTATGATCCCGAAAGGGGAGAAGAACTGTTTTTAAATATAAAATGGGTTGAAGGCGATTTGAATGATATAGTCAGCCTCCAGGAGGCTATGACCGGGGTAAAATATGTTTACCATTGTGCCGCGATGGTATCATTCATGCCCGAAGACAGGCAGGTTATGATGAAGGCCAATGTAGAAGGAACTGCCAACCTTGTAAACGTTGCCCTTCTTAATGATGTTGAAAAGTTCTGTCACTGCAGCAGTGTGGCCGCAATCGGAGCTCCATACAGAAATAAGCATGTTACCGAGTCGCTTGTCTGGAAAACCTCAAAAAGACACTCCTGGTATGCCATCAGTAAATATGGTGCAGAAAGGGAGGTATGGAGGGCCTCCGAAGAAGGACTGCCTGTTGTTATAGTAAACCCGTCGGTAGTTATTGGCCCCGGCGACCCGGCAAGATCCAGCGCCCAGCTTTACCAGTCGGTTAAAAACGGCATGAAGTTTTATACAACAGGGGTAACCGGCTTTGTTGATGCAAGAGATGTGGCAACAGCCATGGTAAAACTCATGGAAAGCGGTATAGTTAACCAGAGATTCATACTGAACAGTGAGAATTTGTCATACAAGGATCTGTTTGCACTCTTTGCCCATTATTCCGGATCAAAGCCGCCAAAATACCGTGCAGGACGCATACTTACAGAAATGGCATGGCGCATGGAAAAGATGCGCAGCATCATGACGGGGCAGAAACCATTGCTCTCAAGGGAAACCGCAAGAAATGCCACCGTAAGGCGGTATTTCAGCAATGAAAAGGTTAAAAAGGCAATAGATATTGATTTCAGGCCAATAAGGGTCGCTGCCGAAAACACTTCGATGTTTTTCAAAAAGTATCCGGTTTACCTATCTCCTGATTTCAGGATGCCTTCCTGAGTATTATTTTCTGTGAAAGCATGTTCAGAATCAGCAGGACACTCAGGAAGACTGCCGTTTTCCCGAGGAAGTTGCCTGACCTGGCAAAAAATGTGAGCTTATTGTTTTTATTCAGGCTTGCAGACATTGCGGTTGGCTCCCACCAGGAACTCTGCATAACTACACGGCCTTTCTGGTCAATAAAGGCCGATATACCTGTGCTGGCCGAGCGGGCAATGCTGCGGCGGGTCTCAATTGCCCTTAATCGGGCGTACTGGAAGTGCTGGCGGTATCCTGGTGTATCTCGCCACCACCCGTCATTGGTGATCACGAATATCAGCCCCGGGTTTTCCCTTAAATGCCCGGCAAGGAACTCCCCGTATATTGATTCATAGCATACCGCAGGGGCCACCCTTGTACCATCCAGGGTTTCAAAAAACTTTATTTCATTATGTGCGCCAAGGCTACCGGAAATTCCGCCAAACCTGTCAACCAGCCTGCCGATCGGCTTCAGAAAGCGGAAATAGGGCATCCTTTCAATTCCCGGAACAAGCTTTGTTTTGTGATAGTACTGCGGGTCTTCTCCGTGTTCTATCATTACCGCTGAATTAAAAACATCATAATACTGACCGCCTTCCCCCAGGGGCCTGGCACTTGCAGTGGCATTACTGCGGCTGTCGTACATCTGATATGTAAAGCTGCCCAGGATCCATGCCGCTTCCGGGTACCCCTCCAGGTGGTCCCACAGCCTGTTAACTGTATAATGACGGTCATCTTCATGTATCCATATACCCCGGGGGTTTGCCCCTTCAGGTGCAATGATGAACTGCGTTTCTTCTGTAATCCTCTGGTCTGCAAGGGATATTATTTGGTCAAGGCGCCTGCTTATCTGCGCCTGACCGTGAACCTCTTCGTAAGGGTCTTCCGAAGGCTGCACAATGACAATATTTACAGGATCATATTCTTCTTCGTATGTGAACCATATATATAGAGAGGCTACTGATGGCAGCACAAAAAGAAGTATTGCCATAAGCCCGTTCCACTTTGCCCTTTTGAGTTCAGTGCCTGCAGCCAGGTAATGGTTGCGCAGCATTGAAAACAGAAATATATTTATCAGTAATATCCAAAGGCTTCCGCCTGCTGCCCCTGTCAGCTCGTACCATTGCACCCAGGCCGGATATGCCGCAAAGGCATTCCCCAGGTCAAGCCAGTTCCAGCTCAGCTCCCATCTTGAATGAAGGAACTCAAATGTAAGCCAGAACACCACAAGCGGCACAGCACCTTTAACCGCAGGAACTATCCTTTTGCCCAAATGCATGAGCCACCACGGAATTGCCATGAATATGGAGTTGAGCAACACAGCTACAACCATACCGGGAATGGTTGCATAAAGGATCCACCATGTAGTCAGCAGGTTGAACACAAAGAATGCCAACCAGGCATGCAGGAAGAAGACCATGCTCTTACCGGTGTATCGCTTTTCAGATATCCCGTCTTCGGCCCATAGAAGCGGTATGAGTGCAAAAAATATAAGGAAAGGGAAACCCCTTGAAGGCCAGCTTGCAGCAAGCATAAGGCCTGAGAGTATGCTAAGCAGTACAAACCTGTATTTTGACAGGAATATTGGCATGATCAAAGATAACATAAATCGTTTTAAACAATGTTTAAAACAGGGGAATTTGCTATATTTGTATATAAAAACCAAGAGATATGGCAAAGAGCAAAAATACCGAGCAAAAAATTTTTGACGCAGCCACAGAGCTGTTTCTGGAAAAGGGTGTCGACCGCACCAGTGTTAGGGAAATTGCCGCCAAGGCAGGTATTAATCTTGCACTCATGAACTATTACTTTCGAAGTAAAGAGAATTTGTTTGATGCAATTTTCTCGATGCTGGTAAAAAAGAATTCAGAAGAGCTGATCAGGATACTTGACAGCGACCTGGGGCTGTTTGAGAAGATCCGCCAGTATGTGCACGTATATATCGATATGCTGTCCGATAACCCTCTTCTGGTTTCATTTGTAATGGCAATATTGCACCGGAGCAGAGAGAGGATTACTGAAATGAAAGTAATCAGCAGTTTGTATTCAACGGATCAGTTCACTAAACAAATTCTGGAGGAGGGAAAAAAGGGCAATATACGCCGTACTGATCCGACCCACTTCTTCGTAGATATGCTGTCGCTGATAGCCTTCCCTTTTGCAATCAGAATGCTGGTGATGGACAAGAACAATTTCACCCAGGAAGAGTTCAATCAGTTTATACGTGAAAGGAAGGATCGGGTTCCGGACATTCTCATAGAGAGCCTGAAACCGCGCAGCTGATATTGTCTGCAAGCTTTTCAAAGCTTACCCTGGCAATGGGAGAACCTGTTTTTATAAAAGAGTTTATGTAGTTTTCCCTTTTAAGTGACACCCAGTCGCTGTCGTTCCATTCACTTGCATAGGGCAATGCATTAAGCTCCTTCTCCCTGTGTGGTGAAGAATGCCTGTTGTGTGGGCATACCTCCTGGCAAACATCACAACCGAATACCCATGGGCCGCATTTATCCCTCAGTCCTTCAGGGATACTCTCTTTCAGCTCAATTGTAAGGTATGAGATGCACCTGTTTGCGTCTATTGTTCCTGGGCTCTTTATTGCTCCTGTGGGGCAGGCATCAATACATCTGGTACAACTTCCACACATGTCTTTCTCAAACGGAGTGTCGGGTTCAAGTTCAATGCTGGTTATTATCTCCCCCAAAAAGTAAAAACTCCCCCTGCGGGGAATTATCAGGCAGGAGTTCTTTCCGCACGCCCCTAATCCGGCCTTTTGTGCCCAAGTACGTTCCAGAACAGGTGCAGAGTCTGTAAAGGCCCTGAACTTATGAGTGCCTGCGATCGTTTCCAGATGATCTGCAAGCCTTTTCAGCTTTTCCCTGATGATGTAATGGTAGTCCCTTCCGTAAGCGTATCTGGATATTCTGATCCCCGACCCGGCGGGCCGGATCTGCCCCGGATAATAATTCAATGCCAACGCGATTACTGATTTTGCATCTTCTGCCAGCAGACGGGGGTCAAGTCTCTTTTCTCGGTTTCTCTCCATGTAAGACATCTTGCCGTGAAACCCCCTGCCTGTCCAGTTATCAAGGATATCACCGAATGTGTCAAGAGAGTCTGCGCGGGCTATACCGCAAAAATCAAAGCCAAGTTCACCGGCCTTTGCCTTTATTGCGGCTTTAATACTTTGAGTGTGATTAATCATATATGTTTGCTAACTGCCCCCGTCATTGTCGAACAGGGAGTTCTGTCCGGGAGTTTTCACACGGCCAAGTTGCCTGTATGCAATCTCTGTAGCCTCCCTGCCCCTTGGAGTACGCATAATGTAGCCTTCCTGAATCAGGTAAGGCTCATACACCTCCTCAATGGTACCTGAATCCTCACCCACTGAAGTTGCAATATTGGTAAGCCCGACCGGGCCTCCCCTGAACTTGTCGATAATGGTTGACAATATCTTGTTGTCCATTTCGTCAAGTCCGTACTTGTCAACATTTAGGGCGGACAGCCCGTAAAGTGCAATATCAAGGTCGATGTCTCCGTCTCCCTTCATCTGTGCAAAATCACGCACCCTCCTCAGAAGGGCATTCGCAATCCTTGGAGTTCCCCTGCTCCTTCGGGCAATTTCTGAGGCGGCCTCCTGGCTGATGCTTACCTTTAGAATTCCGGCCGACCTTTTAATTATTCCAAGGAGCAGCCCGGCATCATAATAGTTCAGGCGTGAGTTTATGCCGAAGCGGGCCCTCAGGGGAGAGGTAAGAAGGCCTGAGCGGGTTGTTGCTCCGATAAGAGTGAAAGGGTTGAGGTTTAGCTGAACGCTGCGGGCATTGGGGCCTGTCTCGATCATAATGTCAATCCTGAAATCCTCCATGGCTGAATAGAGGTACTCCTCAACAACAGGGCTGAGGCGGTGAATCTCATCAATAAAGAGCACGTCCCTGTCTTCCAGATTGGTAAGCAACCCGGCAAGATCCCCGGGTTTATCCAGGACTGGTCCGGAAGTCACCTTGATGCCAACACCCATTTCATTTGCAATAATGTGTGCAAGTGTGGTTTTGCCAAGGCCGGGGGGGCCATGAAGAAGCACATGGTCCAGAGCCTCCTGTCGCTTTGATGCAGCTCCTACAAAAATCTTCAGGTTCTCCACCACCTTGAACTGACCGGCGAAGCTTGAAAAACTCCCCGGGCGTAAGGTCTGCTCAATTATGTGCTCTTCCCGTGTAAGGCGTTCCGAAGAAGGATCCAGGTTCTCATTCATTGTATGATTGTTTTATCTGAGCATATGCCCCCAAAGCAAAGATAAATGATTTATACCGGACTGATCTTCTCAAATAGTGCAGTAAGCTTGTCGTTATAAATTTTTCTTATTCCCTCTTCTTCTTCGCCAAGGGGTTTGACCGGAATCAGGTCGATGACAGTATCAGTATCAAGCCCTGATTTAAACAATAAATTAAGAGAAGATACAACCGTTTGGTATATTGCTTCTGCAGCCTCACCTTTATCAAGCCCGGTTTTCTCTCCTATTTCTTCAAGGGTTTTCCACTGAAACCAGAAATAGGTTGGAAGCATTGCCGAGATAATAGCGTAGCCTTCGAGTTTTTTCTCAGCAACCTCAAAGGTATTGCCCAGTAACTCAAATATTCCAAGTACCTCTTCCCTTGATCGCTCAAAGCTATCTGCAAAACATACCGGGTTATAGCCTTCATTGATATAGGAGGTGGCATTGGGTATGATCCTGGCAATATTATCTGTTCCGAGCCTGCCCTTCATTTTCGCAACAGAGATTTTGGGCGCCAGTGATACAACAATGCTCCGCTTGCTGATAATGCCTTTTATCATGTCAAGGGTGTCAATGATTGCAGGAGGGTGTAATGCTATGAATAAAATATCCTGACTGGCTGCTTCCCCGGGCGCAGAGACCGTTTCGGCATCCGGAAACTGACTCTTTAATAAACCCAGTACCTGCTCATTGGTGTCGTAAACTACAATCCTTTTTGGCCTGAAGTTTCTGTTTTCAAATGCCTTGAGAAAAATCCTTGTAACCCTCCCGGCTCCGATGAATCCTACACTGTTTATACTCATATCGGCGTATTTTAATTAAAGAATTTTATGGGCTTTCAATTTAGGGCTTTTGTTCAACTTTTTCAAATACAAAAAACCATGTGGCTGATTCAGTAAATGGGTAACTTTGTAATTATTCAGTTAAGTGTGAGATGACAAAACCTGAGAGTCTTGAGGAAAGGGTTTTTGGCCTTAGGGGCAAGGAGGACAACTTCGATGAGGTGGCCCTGGAGGTATTTTCTTTCCAGTACCATAACAATAAGGTGTACAGAAGGTTCTGCGATGGGCTTGGCCTGGATCCTGCAGGTGTGAATGACCCCACCGTGATCCCTTTTTTGCCCATTGAGTTGTTTAAGCGCAACAGGGTGGTATCATTCAGCCGGAAGGATGAGGCTGTGTTCATTAGTTCCGGCACAGGCGGGGATAAAAGGTCAAGCCATTATGTTGCCGATTTGTCTTTGTATGAAAGGAGTTTCATGGAGTGCTTCCGTATGTTCTACGGCGAGCCATCCGCCTATTGCATAATGGCCCTTCTGCCTTCATACCTGGAGAGGCAGGATTCATCACTTGTATATATGACAAAACGCCTGATTGAATGCAGCGGTCATCCATTAAGCGGCTTTTATCTTGATGACCTGCGAGGCCTGGCAGAAAGATTGAGCGATCTTGACAGTGACGGACAGAAATTTATTCTGCTTGGCGTCAGTTTTGCGCTTCTCGACCTTGCAGCCTCTTTCCCCCGGAGTTTAGGCGAAGGTATAATAATGGAAACCGGCGGAATGAAAGGAAGGCGCAGGGAAATGGTCAGGGAAGAGCTGCATTCGGTTCTTTGCAATGCATTTGGCAGGGAACATATTCATTCCGAGTATGGGATGACGGAGCTTCTGTCGCAGGCATATTCGCAGGGACTTGGGAGGTTTCGGTGCCCGCCGTGGATGAGGGTATACATAAGGGACAGCAATGACCCCCTGGATATAATGGGAAGCGACGCTGCCGGCGGAATAAATGTAATTGACCTGGCAAATATCTATTCATGCAGTTTTATCGCCACACAGGATCTGGGCAGGCTGCACCCTGGAGGTGTTTTTGAGGTTTTGGGCCGCTTCGACAACAGTGACGTCAGGGGCTGCAATCTACTGGTGGATCTTACAGTATGAACTGAAACAGGAATACTGCTGCTGCTACAAGCAGGAAGGCCCCGCCGAATGTAGCGGTACGTTTTGCAAATGCCATACCCAGCTGTTCTCCGCCAGCCATGCCGGCAAGGGTAAGAATGAATACCGTTGCTGCGAGCAGTATGCCGCCGGCATAGACTGACATATTTGTTATCCCTACAACTATACCGGCCAGGAATGCATCCATAGCCGTAGCCAGCGACAGTATCACAATTACCTTTGTCTGGTTGATGTCGAACACCTTTGATTTCGGATGTCTCCTCCGTACCTCAGAGATCATCTTCAGGCCGATAATAACCAGTATTATAAATGCCACCCACAGCTCAACACCCTCAAACATCGGCTGCAGGAGATTTCCGATCCAGTTTCCGAAAAACAGCAATACCAGGTGGGCAAAAGAGAATGCCACGGCCACCCTGAGGGGAACACCGGGTTTTACCAGTCCGGACACAGAACTGTTGGTAATGGCAATGGTAAAACAATCCATTGCCAGGCCCATGGCGATTACAAACAGTATAAGAGTTTCCATGAATTATATATCACTTATCCAGCAAGGAGAGTATACTTTCAAGCCCATGCCTGTCAATTTCGTCGAAAGCATCAAAATCCCTGCTGTCGATATCCAGCACAGCAGTTACACTGCCCGTGCCGTCTTTCAAAGGTACAACAATTTCGCTGTTCGACCTGCCGTCGCAAGCTATATGGCCAGGGAACCTGTGTACATCCCGGACTATTATACTTTCGCCCCTGTTTACAGCTGCCCAGCATACCCCCTGGTCTTTATCCAGTGTCTGGCAGGCAACAGGACCCTGATAAGGACCTGCGGTAAGGGTGTCTTTATTTGCCAGGTAAAATCCGGTCCAGAAAAAATGATCCATTTTGTGATGGAGAACCGCTGCAATTGTGGCCATCTTAGAAAGCCTGTTTCCTGGTTTATCCAGCAGCCCACTTAGCTGAAGGAAAACCCTTTCATATCTTTTTGCCTTTTTTGTTTTGTCCATTTGTTTTGCTCACTGTTATTTCCAGTTAACGGAAAGAGCAGTGTATTGTTCAGGACACAATGCATCAGCACCTTTCCAGTTCGACAGTAAAATGCCTCATTATAGGTGCCTCTTTTACTATTTTCAGCCCACTGCGGATTTTGTCCCTTCTTTCATATATGTTGCCCAGGCATGCAGCAACATATTCTATATGGTTGCTGGTGTAAACCCTGCGTGGTATTGCCAGGCGCAGAAGTTCAAGCCTGGGGTAACGGTTCTCCCTTGAGGCAGGATCACGGTCGGCAAGAAGGGCACCAATCTCAACTCCCCTTACGCCTCCTTCCAGATACAACTCAACCGCAAGGCTTTGTGCCTGAAACTCCTCCCTTGGTATGTGGGGCAGCATTTTCCTTGCATCAACGAATACGGCATGTCCGCCTGTTGGCTCCTGGATCGGTACCCCATAGCCCCTCAGAAGGCTGCCAAGATACTCAACCTGCCTTACCCTTGACTCAAGGTAATCGAATTCACAGCCCTCCAGGAGCCCCTGTGCCATTGCTGCCAGATCCCGTCCGGCCAGTCCGCCATAAGTAAGATAGCCCTCATAAAGAATACAATACATGCTTATTCTGTCAAACAATACCTTGTCGCGACAGGCCAGAAAACCTCCTATGTTTACAATTGCATCCTTTTTGCCGCTCATTGTGGCTCCGTCAACACATGAGAACATCTCCATGACGATATCTCTGATACCCTTTTGGGCATACTCCTTTTCTCTTGTCTTTATGAAATAAGCGTTTTCGGCAAACCTTGCGGCATCAAAGAAAACAGGTATCCCGTATTTTTGGCACAAATTGCTTACCTCCCTTATGTTCTTCATTGAAACCGGCTGGCCTCCGGAGGTATTGCACGTAATGGTTATAAGGCAAAGAGGGATCTTTTTCCGGGGGTTATTCCTGAAGACCTGCTCCAGTTTTCCCAGGTCGATATTTCCTTTGAAAGGGTGATACAGGCTTGTATCTGAAGCTTCATCAATTGTGCAGTCGACTGCTGTGGCCTTCCTGAACTCTATGTGCCCCTTGGTGGTATCAAAATGGGCGTTCCCCGGAACCAGGTCACCCTTTTTGAGCATCGCTGAGAACAGCAGGTTCTCAGCGGCCCTTCCCTGGTGAGTTGGAACGAAAAGGGGCAGGCCAAGCAGGTTGTTTATTACCTCCTTTAATTTAAAAAAGGAAGAGGATCCGGCATAACTCTCATCTCCCAGCATTATTTCCGACCATTGGTTATGGCTCATGGCACTGGTGCCTGAATCAGTCAAAAGATCTATAAATACCTGCTCGCTGCGTAACTTGAACAGGTTATAACTGCTTTCCCTGATCCACGCCTCCCTCTCTTCGCGGGTACTTCGTCTAAGGGGTTCAACTACTTTTATTTTATAAGGTTCTGCAAATGGTAATTCCATAATTGAGAGATTACAATTACTGACTTAAGATTTTTTTGTAAGGAAAATTAGCGGAGGAAGGACTAATAGGGGTAGGTGTCCCTTCTTTTAAGGTTGCGGTATATATGTTTGTCCATAAAACTGTGCACTTGCTTTTCACAAATTTACATGATTTTTCTTTCATGCAAAAGGGATGGATTTTCCGGCGGGCAATATTTGGAAATTGTAGCGTATATTTGCCATGATGAACCAGATTGCACGCTTCATACTAAGGTTAATGGGCTGGAATATATACACCAGGGTGCCCCTGGATATAAAGAAGGCGGTTATTATCATGGCACCCCATACCAGCAACTGGGATTTCATAATTGGCCGGCTCGGGTTTTACCTTCACAACATTAAGCCCAGAATAATGATCAAGAAGGAGGCATTCAGGCCTCCCCTTGGCATACTGCTCAGGTGCATGGGAGGCATACCGGTTGACCGGGGGCAGAGCAAGAACATGGTAAAAAAAATTACCAGGGAGTTTGAGACCAGTGATGAATTTTATCTCCTCATAACACCAGAGGGTACACGCCGGAGGGTTGAGAGGTGGAAAAAGGGCTTTTACTTCATTGCCCTGCATGCAAAAGTCCCCATTTTTTTGGGATTCCTTGACTACCGCAGGAAAGAGGGCGGAATTGGAATGATGCTGCACCCGAGCGGTGATTTTGAGGCTGACTTCAGGGTAATAGAAGACTTTTACAGGGATAAGCAGGCCCGTCATCCGGATAAATTCAGCCTTTCGTCATCGCAAAAGGCTATTTAAAATCATCCTTCCGAAACTTCGAGAAGTAGGTGTCGAGAAGTATTCCTGCCGCCTGGAAAGAGGTCATCTTTTGCCTGGAAAGCATATCTTCAACTTCCCTGATTTTAACAGCGATTGCAGGGTCATTGTAAAACCTTGATTTTAGCGCGTCCTCTATTGTTTCATGCAGGCGGTACTGCTGCTGAAGGTTCCTTTTTCCGTAGAAGTGTCCATTCTTTTTCATCATTTTCTCATGCTCTTTTATCACATCCCATACTTCAGCCACTCCTGACCCGGTGAATGCGGAACATGTCTCTACGCGCGGTGTCCACCCTGTGGGGGGCGGGGGAAACAGATGCAGGGCGTTTTCGTATTGCGACCTGGCGATCCCTGCATTGTTTACATTGTCGCCATCGGCTTTGTTTATTACCATTGCATCGCACATTTCAATAATACCCCTTTTGATACCCTGAAGCTCATCTCCGGCACCTGCAAGCATTAGCAGAAGGAAGAAATCAACCATTGAATGTACGGTAACTTCCGACTGGCCGACCCCCACCGTTTCAATAAGGATGACGTCATAACCTGCGGCTTCGCAAAGAATTATTATCTCACGGGTTTTTCTTGCAACCCCTCCAAGCGATCCTGCCGAGGGGGAGGGACGAATAAATGCCCTTTCGTTAGTGGCAAGGTTCTTCATCCGGGTTTTATCGCCCAGAATACTTCCCCTGGATATCTCACTGCTCGGGTCAACGGCAAGTACTGCAACTTTCTGTTCACTGCCGGTAAGATAGCTTCCAAGGGCCTCAATAAAGGTACTCTTTCCCACTCCCGGTACTCCGGTTATACCAACCCTTAATGAATTCCCCGAGTGAGGGATGCATTGCTCTATTACCTGCTGGGCAAGATTATAGTGGCTCTCCAGGGAGCTCTCGATAAGGGTTATGGCACGGCTGAGCATTACCCTGTTGCCTTCAAGGATCCCACCGACATACTCTTCAGCCTTCAGGTTCTGGCGTTTGCGCATCCTGTAACTGTTTGCAGCCTGTTCATTTAGCGAAGAAGGCTGCGGTATGCCCTTGTTCACCTTTAGTGCACTTTCGGACTTTCCCTTACTTGTTTCTTTACCTTCCTTCATCTCTGCTGTTTAAGCAATATTGCAAAGTTAGTAAAACAATGCGCTTGTCAGTCGAGCCTCAGGCTGATATCTACTGATATGACACTGTGTGTAAGGGCACCAGCTGAAATTATGTCAACACCCGTTGTGGCTACCTCCTTTATCCTCTTTTCGTCAATTTTTCCTGATGCCTCAAGCAGTGCCCTGCCGCCGGCCCTCTTTACTGCCTCTTTAATGGTCTCAATATCCATATTGTCAAGCATGACTATGTCGGCACCAGCAACCAGTGCCTCATCCAGCTGGTTCAGGTTTTCAACCTCAACCTCAATTTTAAAGCCCGGCGGAGCATTTTTGCGGGTGGCTTCAACTGCCCTGCCTATACCCCCGGCAGCCCTTATGTGGTTATCTTTTATAAGTATTCCTCCCGCCAGGTTAAAGCGGTGGTTCTTTCCGCCGCCAGTTCGTACTGCGTATTTTTCAAGTATCCGCAGACCGGGGGTGGTCTTGCGTGTATCTGCAATTACTGCTTTCGTCCCTTGAGTCATTGAGACCATGGTTGCCGTTCTGCTTGCAATACCGGAGAGCCTCTGCAAAAAATTCAGCGCGACCCTTTCGCCGCTGAGTATGCCAGCTGCCGGACCGGAAACACTGGCTATTACATCTCCTGCACAGGCCTTTTGCCCGTCTTCAATGTGGGGTGTGAACTCTATGCTGGGGTCGAGCAGCCTGAAAACCTGTCCTGCTATGCCGATGCCGCAAATAACCCCGTTCTCCTTTGCAATGAACCTGCCGCTTGCCATGGATGTGTCAGGAACAACTGCCTGGGTTGTTATATCCCCCTGCCCAATGTCTTCCTGCAGGGCAGTCCTTATGATTTTGTTTATATTCAGATCCGGTTTCATTTTATCAGGCTTTTTTCGATTTGGACAAACTGGCTACAGGTCTTCCCTGTAGTGCGCCCCGGCATTCTTATCGCGCTTTAGTGCTGCCGTTAATATCTCAACTGCCACAATAGCCATATTTCTTACTTCTGTCTGTTTGGGCGGTATCAAGGAGCAGCCCTTCAGCTCTGCCAAAACCGGCTTTATAGACTCGAGTGCGCCGGTGAGCCCTGTTTTGTTTCTTATTATACCGCAATGATACTGCATATTTTCCTGAATAAGCCTTTCCAGCGAATTGATATCTCCTTTAAAAGGTGTATGCCCCGTAAAGATCAGCCCTGTATCCGGCAGAGCTCTTTTCCCTGCGGAGTTTATTTGCAGTGCGCTCTGGCGGCTAAATACAAGGCATTCCAGAAGAGAGTTGCTTGCAAGGCGGTTCGCTCCGTGTACACCGGTGCATGCGGCCTCACCACAGGCGTATAGACCATCAATATTGGTCCGGCCTGATCCATCCGTTGCTATTCCCCCCATGAAGTAATGCTGGACGGGGGCAACGGTGATAAGGTCCTTTGAGATGTCAATTCCTTTTTCAAGGCAGCTTTTGAAGATAAAGGGAAAGCGCTTTGACAAAAAACTGCGGCTCCGGGAAGTGATGTCAAGATATATAAAGGGAGAGTTATGGCTTTTCATTTCACGGAATATCTCCCTGGCTACCACATCACGCGGGGCGAGGTCTTTCATCTGGTGGCGTTCTTCCATGAAAGCCTCACCATCCGGATTTCGGAGTATCCCGCCCTCTCCCCTTACTGCCTCCGATATTAGAAATGAAGCACTTTCGGTGTTTGTGTCGAAAAAAGCTGTGGGGTGGAACTGCACAAACTCCATATCCCTGCATACTGCACCTGCTCTTATTGCAGCTGCTATTCCGTCGGCAGTAATCCCTTTTTGGTTTGTGGTATTCCTGTAAATGCCGCCTATACCCCCGCTGGCAATCACTACACTATTGCTTGCCATCAGTGTGTATTTTCCACTGCAGTGTGTTACAATGCCGCACACCTTATTTTCCGTGCTGTTTGTTATTATGTCAACCAGGTAATGGCCTTCAATTACGCTTACATTTGGTTTTGACTCTATCCTGGCCGCCAGTGTATCAATAAGGTGACTGCCCGTTGAGTCTCCCCCGCAGTGCAGCACCCTCTTATGTCTGTGGCCTCCTTCGCGGGTGATGTATTTCCTTCCGCCTTCATCCTTGTCGAAAACCACCCCAAGTCTTTCAAGAATTGCTATCTCTTCCGGCCCCTTCTCTACCATCAGCCTTGCAAGGGCTTCGTTTGATACCCCGCCCCCCGCTTTAAGGGTGTCTTCCAGGTGTTTTTCCGGGCTGTCGGAAAGGTCTACCGCTGCTGCAATGCCTCCCTGGGCAAGAGAGGAATTACAGCTGTGAAGCACCTCCTTTGTAATGACAGCGCATGACAGGGAGTCATCCAGGTGCAGTGCTGTGTATAGCCCTGCAAGGCCTGCCCCGACTATCACAACGTCGTATGCTCTTTTGTTTGTCTTTTTTTGTAAAGCCGGAATTGTGTGCTGGCACATGCGTTTAATATTTGTCTAAACCTCAAGCATTCTTTCCAGAGGTTTGCGTGCTGCCTTGGCCAGGGATGCATCTATTTCAATTCTGAAATGCATGTTCTCCAGGCTGTAAACAAGCTCCCCGAGTGTTGTTTTCTTCATATTGGGGCAAATGAAGTTTCCGGTTAACATATGAAAGGTTTTCCCGGGATTCTGCCCTTTAAGCGGGTGAAGTATACCCTCTTCGGTACCTATGATAAATGAGCCATGTTCACTTTGCCCTGCATATTTTATTATCTGTGCAGTGCTGCCGATAAAATCGGCCATCTCCCTGACCTCCCTGCGGCATTCGGGGTGTACGAGCAATAAAGAGTCCGGGTGCTTTTCCCTTGCCAGTTTTACATCTATTGCCATAACATCCTCATGAGGGGGGCAATAGCCGTCGAACAGGATGAACTCCTTTTCGGGGATCTGTTCAGCTGCGTAAGACCCCAGGTTCTTGTCGGGCACGAAGATTATCTGCTTATGCGGAAGGGATCTTATCACTTTCAGTGCGTTGGAAGAGGTGCAGCAAATATGGCTGAGTGCCTTTACCTCAGTTGTGGAATTAACATAGGATACCACTGCGGCCTCAGGATGCCTCTGCTTGAGATTTTTTACCTCCTTGGCACTTGCCATATCTGCCATTGGGCAACCGGCAGATCTGACCGGCAGCAATACAGTTTTGTCCGGGCTAAGCAGCTTGGCGCTTTCGGCCATGAAATCAACACCGCAGAATACTATCAACTCATTTGGCAACTCCGAGGCAAGCTTGCTCAGCGCAAAGGAGTCACCAATATGGTCAGCTGCCTGCTGAATCTCCGGTATCTGGTAATAGTGCGCAAGGATGCACGCCCCGGTTTCTTCCTTTATCCTTTTCAGTTTTGTTGTTAGAGTTTCTTCAGGCATATAGCTTCAATGCTCCTTTTATATCAGGCAATTAACGGACACAAAAATAGTAATTAATCCGGATCTGCTTTATTTTGCCGCCTCCAGCCTTACTGCCGAGAGTTTGAAAGGAGCGATCTTTGAATAGGGGTCAAGTTCGTCGCGGGTTAACCTGTTAACGGGAGCCTCTGCATAGTGGAAAGGCATAAAGAGCTCCCCCTCCAGTACATCAGTGCTTATTTTTACGGCAACTGACCTGACAGTGCCCCTGCGGGAGCTGATATCAACCTTCATTTTGTCTGATAGCCCCTGTTTTTTCGCGTCTTCAGGGTGCACAAGTACATATGCCTCATTTGCAAACTGATTAAGGGAGCTGTTGCGCCTTGACATAGTCGACGAATGATACTGGTATAGTATCCTGCCGGTATTGAGGATATAGGGATACTCACTTCCGGACTTCTCGCTTTGCTCGGCGTAGTCAACAGGATGAAGCCTGCCCAGGCCATCAGGTGTATTGAACTTTTCCTCAAAAAGAGTTGATGTACCCGGATGCTCACTTGAAGTGCAGGGCCACTGAATTCCTTTTTCCTCCAGCCGGTCGTATGATATCCCGGCAAAAATCGGGGAGGTTCTGGCAATCTCGTCCCATATTTCACTTTCGGACCGGTATTTTCCCAATGGCCTGCCCATTTTTTCTGCAATTTCTGCAATGATCTCCCAGTCCTGCCTTGCCTGCCCCGGGGGGTCAACTGCACGGCGTACCCTGAGTACCCTGCGGTCGCTGTTGACGAAAGTTCCTTCCGATTCCGCAAAGGAGGTGGCAGGCAACACCACATCTGCAAGAGCGGTTGTTTCTGTGTGGAAAATATCCTGTACCACCAGGAAGTCAAGCTTTTTTATGGCTTCTTCGGTGTGATTAAGATTTGGATCGGTAAGCATGGGGTTTTCTCCCATAATGTACATCGCTCTGATCTCGCCCCTGTATGCTGCCTGCATTATTTCAATTGTCGAGAGGCCCTTTTCCGGATCAAGCTCTTCGTAGGGAACCCCCCAGATACCGGCTATCTTTCTCCTGTTCTCATCATCCCCGACAGGAACGTATCCCGGGTATGTAAAAGGTGAAGCACCCACATCTGAAACCCCCTGTACGTTGTTTTGTCCGCGGGGCGGATTAATTCCGGCACCCTTTCTCCCTATCTGGCCGCTTATAAGCATCATATTTATCAGGCAGAAAACATTATGGGTTCCTGTAAGCTGCTGGCTGTATCCCATTCCTGTGGCAATTAGCGGTCGCCTGGCCCCTGCATATATCCGTGCAGCCTTTTGCATAAGATCGGCTGGCACACCGCAAACCTTTTCAACATATTCAGGGGTGTACTTTGCAGTAAGTGCCCTTAGCTCATCAAGGGCCTGCATTCCTCCTTTTACACGCTTTTTAATAAAACGGCGGTCTATAAGATCCTCCTCTATTATTACCCTTATCATCCCGTTCAGCAGGGCGACATCGGTGCCAAGACCAGGCTGAAGCCATATATGGGATTCCTTAACCAATGGTGTCCATTTAGGGTCTATTATAATGATCCTTGCACCCTTGCGCTGTGCGGCATGCTTTACAAAAGTGGCAGTTACCGGATGGGTCTCCGTCATGTTATTACCGGTTACCAGAATGCAATCGCTATTCTCATAATCCTCAATGGAGTTGCTACCGGCCCCGTCGCCCAGGGAACGCAGCATTGCAGTTACAGTAGAGGCATGGCAAAGCCGGGTGCAGTAGTCAACATTGTTGTTGCCAAATACTGTGCGAATGAACTTCATGAACAGGTAGTTATCCTCATTGGTGGTCTTTGCCGATGCATACCCAGCGAGGGCTTTTTTCCCGTGTTTTTTAATGGTTTCATTAAATTTATCTGCCACCAGGTCAAGGGCCTCATCCCAGCCGGCCTCAACAAAGCGCCCTCCTTTTTTTATAAGAGGTACCTTCAGCCGTTCTGGGTGGTTAACATAGTCACAGCCGAAGCGTCCCTTTACACAAAGGCGGCCATCATTTGGGCTTACCCCCTCAGCACCGTTTGCCCTTACTATCCTGCCATCCTGTACTATCAGTTCCAACTGGCATCCAACGCCGCAGTAGGGGCAAGTGGTGCGAACCTTTTTATGCTCTTTCTCAAAATTTATTTCGCCTCTGTGCGGTTTTTCAACTATTGCCCCGGTCGGGCAAAGCTGTATGCATTCTCCGCACCCGTCGCACTCGCTTTCGCTCCACTTTTCAAAACCTCCTGTTATATAGGAAGCGATTCCGCGTTTTGTAAAGGATAATACGTTCTTCCCCTGAACCTCATCGCAGGCCTTTATGCACCTGAAACACTTTATACACTTTGCTGCATCGTAAGTCAGTACAGGTGAGCTGTTGTCCTTAGGGTATCCGATATGCTTCCATATCGGGGCAAATTTCCTGTTCTTTTTTTCCCCAAGTCCGTAACGCAGAACAAGTTCCCTGAATTCATCCCTGTAGGTTGCGTCCCGTGATTCGTCATGCTCCGACAGAAGATAGTCGAGCAGGTATTTCCGGGCTTCTTCGAGCTCTTCATCAAAGGCTGTAACCTCCATTCCATCTTCTGCCCTTACCGTGCAGGAGGCAATCAGCCCTTTCTGCCCCTTGATCTTTACAATGCAGAGCCTGCATGCCCCTGTCGGGCTTAGTTTTTTGTGGTAACACAGATGAGGGATATCAATGCTGTTCTCTTTGGCTGCCTGAAGCAGGTTCAGGCCGCTTTTTACGCTAATCTTTTTGCCGTCTATGTAAAGGCTGATCGTTTTATCCATTTTTTAAGTCAGTTTTTTATGTTACTCTGTTAAAATGCCGTACAGCTCATCCTTAAAGTAACGGGCTGCCGATTTTAGTGGCAGGACCGGCGACTGACCCAGGGGGCATAGGGATGTGGCTGCCATCAGCTCCGATTCGCGTATCATGGAGGCAAGCAGCTTTTGCTTGTCATTGGCAGTGCTTTTCAGCTTCCTTGCACTGATTTCAAGGTGTGCGGTGCCTGCCCTGCAGGGGATGCATTTCCCGCAGGATTCATGCTTGAAAAAGCGCAGGCAGTTTACCAGGGTATTTGTAATACTGTCTTCCCGTGAGAATACTATTACTGCTCCGCTTCCCAGAGTTGCACCCTTATCCCTTAGATTATCGTATGACATTTCCTCATCCAGCATTGACGCATCGACAAAGGTGCCTGCGGCCCCTCCCAGCAGTGCTGCCTTAAATTGCATGTTGCCACGCATACCGCCGGCTAGCTCAATAAGCTGCCGCAGGCTTACCCCAAGAGGCAGTTCGTAGTATCCGGGCTTATTTACCTGACCGCTTATTGTGAATATCTTGGTGCCGGGAGATGTGTCGGTACCGGTTTCCCGGTACCACTCCCTGCCTTTTTCCAGTATCCTTGTGGCATTTGCAAGAGTTTCAACATTGTTTACCAGTGTAGGCATGTTAAAAACACCTTTCTCCGCAGGAAAGGGTGGTTTGATCCTGGGTGTGCCCCTCTTGCCTTCAAGCGATTCAAGCATTGTAAGTTCTTCGCCGCAGAGATAGGATCCTGCCCCAAGTTTTATCCCAATGTCGAAATCAAATCCCGAGCCAAGGATGTTCTTACCCAGGAAGCCCTTTTTATATGCCTCATTCACTGCCTTTCTGGTTTTATCTATAGACTCCTGGTATTCACCACGAATGTATATATAGCCCTTTGATGCCCTTATGGCATGGGCAGCTATTATTGTCCCTTCGAGATAAAGGTGCGGATCCTGCTCCATGATAACCCTGTCCTTGTATGTGCCGGGTTCTCCCTCATCTGCATTTACAACAACATAGCGCTGGGGGCATCGCAGGCAGGACTCACTTGTGAACCGCTGCTTCATGCCTGTAGAGAACCCTGCACCACCCCGGCCCCTGAGGCCGGCTTCAAGCAGCTCGTCTATAACCTCGACCGGTTCCATCCCCAGGGCTTTTTCAAGCCCCCTGTACCCCCCGGCCCCTATGTAATCTTCTATGCTCATGGGGTTAATCTTCCCGGCGTTTCTGAGAAGTATCCTTTCTTCCTTTATCATATCGGTTTTGTTTATTTCAGTTTAGCTTCGCCTTTTGCCTGTATTTTTCTATAATTTCCTTAATACTGTCCTTGCCCAGGCATTTATAAACCCTGTCGTTGACCATCATGGAAGGCGCCTTTTGACACTGACCCAGGCACTCAGAGAGCTCCAGCGTAAAGAGCCGGTCGCTGCTTGTCTCTCCGACCTTTATATCCAGTATGCTCTCAATTTGTTTTATGATTATGTCAACCTTCATGAGCTCACAAACAGGGGAAACACAGATCCTGATTATAAAACGGCCTCTCGGCTTCAGGCTGAACATTGTGTAATAGGTGGCAACCCCGTAAACTGATGCCTTGGTAAGCCCGAGGTAGCGTGCTGTTTCCTCCATTGCCTCTTTACTAAGGTAGTTGCCGGAGCTGCTGTTTTGAAGAGCATGCAATATGTTCAGCAAATTGTGCTGCTCTGGTTCGAACTGCCTGATGATCTTTTGTATAGACATGATTATTGTGTTTCTGTTTTTGATGACAGGATTGAGGGTTCTCCAAATTACAAATAAATGTTTGAAAAATATTTCAATAATCAGAGAGTTTTTACTATGCCTTCGTCAAGGTACAGTAGTATCTTTTTTATGTTGCTGTATCCCATTTTCAGGAGAATGCATGCATAGGTGTCCATCTGTTTACTGTGTTTACCGTATTCCCTACCGGTTTTATAATCGATCAGGGCACAATGGTCATCTGCCAGGACAACCCTGTCAGGCCTGTAGAATCCTCCATCGCTGTCAAAAAGGCCCGCCTCGGTTTTCACTTTGAACTTTCCGGAGTAGTAGGGTGATATTTCAGGGTTTGACAGCATTTTGCTGATTTTCTCTTCCCATTCGTCCCTGGTGCTGTTGTCAATCTCCCCTGAATGTTTCATTTCTTCCAGCACAGGCACCAGGTCGTCATACCGGGATATCCTTTCCATTGCCCTGTGCAGCAGAGTTCCCCTTTCCAGGGGGTCATCCTGATCAAGAAGCAGGCTTCTTTCCCTCTGGTGCGACCTCATCCTCAGTGCACGGCTCCAAGGAGAAGATATAAGTCGGCGCAACGGCGACAATGATTCTTCCGGCACTTGCTTTTGTGAAGATGCCGGGAGCAGATCCCCGAAGGTATATACTCCTGTATCATCCTTCCACAAACCCTCCATCTTTAAAAACCCCTGCAAAAGGCCGTTCACCTTCTTTGTACTGTAACCTTTATCTTCCTTTTCAGTTAAAATGAACAACTTCTCGGAGGGCCTGGTAAGGGCAACATAGTGAACGTTCAGCATATCCAGGAATGTCATCTGCAGTTCATCTTCAAGATAGCTTTCAAACAGAGTACCTGAAAGGGAACTCTTGCTCATTTCCAGCCACTGGGCAGGGGGGCGGGGAATACCGCTTTCACTGCCGTCGGTCCATAGCCCAGGTTTAGTTGGCTTTTCAGCTTTCTGTGCGGCAAAGGGATGTATTACAACCGGAAACTGAAGCCCTTTTGCCTTGTGTATGGTCATAAGCCTAACTGCGTTTACGCCTTCCGGAACCTGTATGGAATATTTATGGCCGTTTTCTTCCCACCATTTCAGAAAATCCCACCTTGAGAGCATATGCTTCTGCGAAAAATCATATACGGCATCCATAAAGAACGCGATATATGGATTTGGTGGTTGCTGTTGAGTAAAAAACCTCCTTATTATGGTTTCACAGCTATCGTAAATGTTAAGGTGGTCAAAATCCCTGAAAGAAAAACTTTTACCCTCACCCTCAAGGAGCTTTTCTATACGGTTGGTATATGGCTCCGACATCATTGACAGGGTCTCATTAAGTGTTTTTTTTATGCCGGGTATTTCGTTTTTGTTTAAAAAAACCATAACCTCAACTGCTGCAACGCTATCATAGGGGTTTGACAGCAGTTTCAGCATTGCTATGATAAAGTTCACTTCATCCGACTGGTTAAGCAAAAGGGAGTCGGGCGAGATCACGGGTATCCCTGCTTTGAGCAACACTCCGGCCACAGTGCTTATTTCCCTGTTTGCCTTGCAGAGCACGGCTATCTCTTCACAGCGGTGCCCGGCATCCAGGCATTCGTTAATAATCTTCTCTATCTCAGCGGTATATGCCTGTTCGAGATCCTGCCTGCCCTCTGCATCCAAAAAGCATATCCTGACGTAGCCGCCATTTTTGTCACTCCTTATTTTCTGGGTTATATCTCCGTATATATCCCTGAGGGAGTCATTCAGAAACTTCCCGGCAAAACTGAAGTAGCGGTTATTGAAATCTACTATTGCCCTTTCAGAGCGCCAGTTGGTCTCCAGCCTTCTTTTACTGAAGTTGTTCTCAAGGCTGACCTCCCACTCGGGTTTGCCGATGAGCTTGATCTCTTCCGTTAGTTTCGGCAGCATGGCAAACTGCCTTACATCACCGTTGCGGAATCGGTAAATGGCCTGCTTGCCGTCTCCCACCACCAGGTTCATATACCCTTCAGAGAGAGAGTTTTCAACCAGCGGCAGCAGGTTTTGCCACTGAAGCATGGAGGTATCCTGAAACTCATCGATCATGTAATGGCGGTATCTTTCCCCCAGCCTTTCATATATGAAGGGAACCGCCTCGCGGCTTATCGTTCTGGCTATCTCCCTGTTGAAATCAGAAATGTGGAGTATACTGTTCTCCTTTTTTATCTCTTCGCTTACTTTCTTTACCTCGTTTAAAAGGGCGAGCGGAAATATTGTCTTGCGAAATGCAAGTTCACACAGGTATTTTTTAAAACCACTTCCGGCAATTTCCTGTATCCGCATGAAGTGCTCCCTGATCTTTCCGGAAATTTCCGTTATTGCAGATTTATGATGGGGATC
>SLKR01000036.1 GCA_007134525.1 Bacteroidales bacterium
AATCTCCTTCAGAAATAATAGAAAACATTGGCGGTTACGGACTGGCAGCCGTATTTGATTCAGGCAAAAAGGGACCCGCAGTGCTGTTCAGGGCCGATCTTGATGCATTACCGATTGAAGAGGTAAATACTTTTGATCATCGCAGCAAAATAGAAGGGGTCTCACATAAATGTGGTCATGATGGTCATATGGCCATGTTGACAGGCTTTTCCATGGTTCTAAAAAACAGGAAACCGGAAAAAGGAAGGATAATACTTCTTTTTCAGCCTGAAGAAGAAACAGGCCAGGGTGCGGAAAAGCTTATCAGGGACAAAAAATATACCCGGATAAGGCCAGACCTTGCTTTTGCCTGCCATAACCTTCCTGGGTTTGATAAGAATACAGTAATTATAAAGGAAGGCCCTTTTGCCTCCGCTTCAAAGGGGATGATAGTTGATCTTAAAGGAAGATCTTCACATGCAGCCCATCCGGAACAGGGAAACAGTCCTGTAAAAATGTTCTGCAACCTTATGGAAGGTCTTATTAAAATAGGTGAACATAAAAGATATTATGATGATTTTGCCCTTATAACCATAATACATGCAAAACTGGGTGAGAGGGCATTCGGAACGAATCCGGGTAAAGCATCGGTTATGGCAACTCTCAGAACCTTCCTGGACAGCGATATGGAAAAAATGACATCCAAAGCCGAAAAACTCATTGAAGAACTATCCGAAAAATATTCTATCCAGGCATCAGTTAGCTATACGGAGGAGTTTCCGGCAACAGTAAACGGAAAGAAAGCAAGCAGCCTTGTTGATCAGGCCATAAGCCTCAGCGGGGCAAAACGCCACACCATAAATGAAGCATTCCGATGGTCAGAGGATTTCGGGAATTTTACAGCGGATACAGAAGGGGCACTATTTGGTATTGGAGCAGGTATTGACCACCCAAGCCTGCACAATCATGATTATGATTTTCCGGACGATATTATTGAAACAGGTGTCAGAATTTTCAGCCACATTGCTGACCAAACAGTTAAACTAACATAAGGATGTTCAATACATCATATATAGAGATTAGCAGGAAGGCATTCAGGAGCAATATCCGTTATCTGAAGAAGATAATCGGAAAGGATGTAATTTTCTCCTCTGTTATTAAGGGAAATGCTTATGGTCACGGTGTGGAGAACATAATCCCACTGGCAGAAGAGTCCGGCATTGATCACTTTTCAGTTTTTTCGGCAAAAGAGGCTAATGACGCCCTCAGGGTGATGTCGGCGGGAAGCCGGATCATGATAATGGGGTTTCTTGACGATGCAGAGACCGAATGGGCCATAGAAAACGGGATCGAGTTTTTTGTTTTCGATATGGACAGGCTTGAAAAGGCCGTTGAAAACGCCAGAATGCTTGGGAAAAAGGCCAAAATACACCTTGAAGTTGAAACGGGCTTTAACAGAACGGGGTTTGAGTACGGGAATATGCCACAATTGGTTGAATTCCTTAAACGAAACAGGGAACACTATATTTTTCAGGGTCTGTGCACCCATTATGCCGGTGCTGAAAGTCTTTCCAACTATCTCAGGATAAAGAACCAGATAAAGTTATACAGGAAGTTCAGCCGCTATTTTTCGCGCCACGAACTCCGTCCTGTACTTAAACATACGGCGTGCTCTGCTGCAGCACTTACATATCCCAACACCATAATGGACATGGTTCGTTTCGGAATTGCTCAGTACGGGTTCTGGCCAAGTCCTGAAACCCATATGTTCAGGTTCAGAAAAGACGCAAAGGAGACCTCTCCTCTTAAGAGAATGCTTTCGTGGAAATCAAAGGTAATGGTGGTCAAAAATGTTGAACCTGGAAGCTTTGTGGGATATGGCAGTTCATTCCTTGCCAACAAGAAGCTTAAGATAGCCATTATTCCGGTGGGCTATGCAAACGGGTTCAGCAGGGCACTCAGCAATACAGGCAGGGTTCTGATCAGAGGGCGCAGGGTTCCCGTCATTGGCACTGTAACAATGAATACAATGACGGTTAATGTAACTGATATACCAGGCGTTGAGAAGGGCGACGAAGTGGTGATCATAGGAAAACAAAAGCGGCTCAGCATAAGTATTTCATCATTCTGCGAAATGAGCGAGCAGCTGAATTACCAGCTGCTGACAAGGCTGCCGGCGGATATTCCGAGATTTATCGTCAGTTGATAACAGGCGTTAAAAACAGATTATAATCAAGCATAAAAAAATGAACCAGTTAAAGAGTTTTGCAAGCGACAACAATTCACCGGCACACGACAAAGTGCTAAGGGCAATGACTGAAGTGAACAAGGGTGATGCAATTGCCTATGGTGATGATATACATACCCTGGAGGCCGAAAGAAGGTTCAGGGAGATATTTGGAAAGGATATAAGCGTATTCTTGATGCTAACGGGTACCGGTGCAAATGTTGCCGCTCTGGCCCATATTACAAGGCCTTATCACGCTATAATATGTTCCGACAAATCACACCTGGAAAATGATGAATGTGCTGCTCCGGAAAAGGTAACAGGCTGTAAGCTTATTAGGATACCTTCATCCGACGGCAAGATCAGAAAGGAGCAGATTGAGCCTCTGCTTAAATCGAAAGGCTTTCAGCATCATGCCCAGCCAAAGGTTATTTCAATAACCCAGTCTACGGAACTGGGTACAGTTTATCAACCTGATGAGATCAGGGAAATTGCAAGGTTCGCAAATGAGAATGATCTCTATCTCCATATGGATGGAGCAAGAATTGCAAACGCAGCTGCAGGCCTTGACTGTACCCTGGCAGAGACAAGCAAGTTTTCAGGGGTTGACGTGCTGTCTTTCGGAGGGACAAAAAACGGGGCTGTAAACGCTGAAGCCCTTGTGTTCTTTAACCGCGAACTGGCCAGGGAGTTTGAATATACAAGAAAGCAATCAATGCAGCTTACCTCGAAGATGCGTTATGTGAGCGCACAATTCAATGCACTGTTCTATGGTGATCTCTGGCTTGAAAATGCAAGGCACGCCAACAAAATGGCAAGATTGCTGGCCGGCAGGCTCAGGGATATAGAGGATATAAGGATAACCCAGAATGTGGAGGCAAATGCCGTATTTGCCACAATGCCCCCGCAGGCCATAGAGATTCTTCAGAGGCAGTACTTCTTTTATATCTGGGACAAGGAAAGAAATGAGGTAAGGTGGATGACCTCGTTTAATACTACAGAAAAAGACATTGATGACTTTGTATCTGCTATCAGGATTTCTCTTGAGAAAATTTCCTGAGTTCTGGTCTTTGCGCCCTGATAAAGCGTTCCTTTCCGTTTATATCAGTTTTTACCATTATTCGGCAGTAACCCTGTGAGGCAAGCAGATCAGAGCATTGCCGCCCCATTATTTCATTTATTTCAAAATAGACCCAGCCCCCCGGTTTCAGCCACCTCATGGCTTTTAGTGCTATATTCCTGTAAAACAGAAGCGGGTCGGCATCAGACACAAAAAGTGCCTTGTGAGGTTCGAAACCAACCACATTTCGCTGCATCATATCCTTTTCAGACTCCGTTACATAAGGTGGATTACTTACCAGAAAGTCGACCGATGAGCTTAATATACTATTGTTTTCACCCTCAAAGGCATTGCAGATAAAAAACTCAACATCTCTTCCGCTGATAAGGGCTGAATGCTTTGCCATTTTTAAAATTTCACCGCAGTAATCGCAGGCCCTGACTTCAGCTCCGGGAAAAGCAGCAGAGAGTGCTATTGCAATACACCCGCTTCCGGTACCGAAATCCAGTATGCTTAAGGTTGGGTTGCTTTCTGTAATGTATTCCCTGATACCTTCACTAACCCATAAAACCAGCTCACCTGTCTCCTGCCTTGGGATCAGCACACCCGGCCCCACTTGAATTGTGTGCCCGAGAAAATCGGCCAGGCCTGTTATATACTGCAGCGGTTCACCCTTGTTTAGCCTATTAAGAGCCCGTTTTAGTGAAACTATATCAGACTCCGGCAATCTCCTTTCGCTTTCAAGAATACGCTGATCAGGCCTCAGTTTAAAGAACCTGAAAAATATCTCATCTGCCAGGGCATTTTTCTCCCTTTGGACGTAAGGGTATTTTATTTGACCCTTGAACCATTTGTAGAGGTCGCCAACTTTGTTGCTTTTTAAACCAGTCATTTACAGATTCAATTATCCGGGTAAAGCAGGTATTCAGATCTTAAAGCCTCGAACTCTTTCAGGCCCTGTTGCCAGCTTTCTTTAATCTCTTCTGCGCTGTATCCCCGAATTATTTGGCTTCGCAGTCCCGGACCGCCGGCAAGGGTGTCAAAGAAGTTGTTGAAAAAATCATCTTTGTCAGGGTAATCTTGATAGGCCTCAATAATGATATCCAGCCAGATTGAGTTTTTTTGCTTCAGGCTACCCGCGTTAAGTAAGCTCAGATCCCTTCCGTTGCATTGTTTTCCTAGTTCAGGCGGATTTGGTGCTGATGGCATGCTTTCGGGTATAAAGCTGTATGAATATTTTGAGGCGGGCAGCCTTGAATGACCGTAAACCTGGAATGGTTTTTCAGTTCCCCTCCCAACGCTTATCCGGGTGCCCTCAAAAAAACACAGCGTAGGATAGAGATATACTGATTTCATATTTGGCAGATTCGGTGAAGGAGGTCTTTGCAGCTCGTAGCGTGACGACCTTGAATAATTACCTGCCTTTATGACTGTCAGTTCTGAGCTTTGGTAATTTTCAATCCATCCTTCTCCCCTGATCATAAGGGCAAACTCCCCGGGAGTCATTCCATGCACAACCGGTACAGGGTGAAGACCTACAAACGATGAGTGGCTTTTTTGGAGTATGGGACCGTCTGTGTAAAAACCCAGTGGGTTGGGCCTGTCAAGGATGACCATGGGTATCCCCAGTGCAGCTGCTTCCTCCATGACATAGCTCATTGTAGAAAGATAAGTGTAAAACCTTACCCCGACATCCTGTATGTCAAACACAATTATATCGATACCGCTTAATTGATCTGGATACGGGCGGCGGTTTGTTCCGTAAAGGCTTGTTATTTCAACTCCACTTACCGGGTCCCTTCCACTGTCTACATATTCTCCTGCTGCAGCTTCTCCCCTGAAACCATGTTCCGGGCTGAATACCCTGACTACTTCTACTCCTGATGATATTAAAGTGTCAACCAGATGCACCTTACCTATTACCGATGTATGGTTGCCCGTAACGGCAACCCTTTTCCCTTCCAGAAGTGGAAGGTATGATTCAGTATAATATGCTCCTGGTTTAACTTCTCCGGATGAAAACAGACGGCAGGGAACAAGTATAAGCAGAAGAATACTGGCCGCTTTTAGAAAAATGACCGGTATTAACCTATTGTTCATACAGCAGATAATTAAACGTGTTTATCAGCATGATAGGAAGATCTTACCAAAGGAGCGCTTTCAACATACAGGAAGCCTTTTTCCCTGGCAATCCTGCCGTATCTTTCAAAATCTGTTGGTTCAATATATTTTTTTACAGGCAGGCTTTTTCTTGAGGGCTGAAGGTATTGTCCGATGGTCATCACCTTGCATCCTACTGCAAGCAGGTCGTCCATTGTTTCAATGATCTCACCCCCTGTTTCACCAAGGCCAAGCATAATTCCTGATTTGGTTCGTATACTGCTGTGTTTACCGATCTTATCAAGAACATCAAGACTTCTTTCATAGCTTGCATGAACCCTTACCTCAGGGGTAAGCCTCCTGACGGTTTCAAGATTATGGCTGATTACATCGGGACCACTTCTTACGACTTTTAGGATATCCTCATGTTTTCCCTTAAAGTCGGGAATAAGTGCCTCAATTGTTGTTTCCGGTGAAAATATCTTTATTGCCTCAATGCACTCTGCCCAGTGTGATGCACCGCCGTCTGGGAGGTCATCGCGGTCAACACTTGTGATCACGCAATGCTTTACCTTCATTGATGCAACAGCGGATGCAAGTTTTTCAGGCTCACTTATATCGGGAGCCTGGGGCTTCCCTGTTTGTACGTTGCAAAAGCGGCAGCTTCGTGTACATATATCGCCCAGGATCATAAAGGTTGCTGTACCTGATCCCCAGCATTCACCTTTATTTGGGCAGGCCCCGCTTTCACAGATAGTATGCAGGCCACCCGGCTGTATCCTGCTCTTCATTTGCCCGTATTCACCTGCCCCAGTAAGGCGGGTTCGCAGCCATTGCGGCTTTCTCAGATATGTTTGGTTTTCACTTTCCAAGATACTACCTTGTCTTTAGCTTTTACTTTTCAGATCATCTTCGCTATGTTCTATATGAGCATCAGAATATGCCGGGCAAAGTTCTCGGGAGCCGCTGCAACCCAAGAATGAAAAAGAAACAACCCCCAGTATGAACAGCAAAATCATCATTTTGGTTTTCATAGTGCCGATAATTAAAATTTAACAAAAATAAGCTTTTTTACAGGCAGTAAGAAATGTAAAAAGCCATTTCACTGGAATATATGTGAAATGGCTTTTCCTGCAATAAACAAAGACATGCTTCAGTTACGGACAATGAATATTTGTCCTGCAGGCTCTGTTTCAAGAACCTCCATTGCCCTGGCATATCCCATAATGTTACTGATGATTCTTTTGCCGGGAATTTCGTTTCCATTTTCAATACTTCCGGAATAGTCATCAATCATAAAGGTCTGTACCATAGCACGGTATTCATTTGTTGCCCTGTCACTTAACTCATGTAGAAGCATCTGCCTTTGTTTTTCATTTGTACTGAATTCATTCATAGGCTTTTGTTTATATTGACAATTTCTAATTGAAAAACGGCAGTAGTGTCAATATTATTTTGTTAGCCTTAAAAATCTTTGCATATGGTATATCGTGCCTTAAAAAGGTCAATACCTGATGAAAAAAATAATGTATTTTTGTCCTTACAGCCATAATTACCAAACAGAAAATAAATACAGCCATGAACCTACACGAATACCAGGGTAAGGATCTATTGAGGCAGTTTGATGTACCGGTCGCCGAAAGCATTCTTGTTGAGGATGTCAGGCAGGCAGTTCCTGCAGCAGAAGAAGTTCTTGAGAGAACAGGCATAAACATCTGGGCAGTCAAGGCACAGGTTCATGCAGGCGGCCGTGGGAAGGCCGGAGGTGTAAAAATCGCCAAAAGCATCGAAGAGGTTGAATCGTATGCATCAGACATACTTGGCATGCGCCTTGTTACACCACAGACCCCGGCTGAAGGCAAGCTTGTCAGGAAAATTCTCGTCGAACAGGGAATTTACTATCCGGGAGAGAGTGAACCGGAAGAGTACTATTTCAGCATTCTGCTCAACAGGAAAACTTCCCGTAACATGATACTTTACTCACCAATGGGTGGCATGAATATCGAGGAAGTTGCAGAAAAAAGCCCGGATCAGATATTTACCGAAGAGATAGATCCGCTTATGGGCATACAGCCGTTTCAGTGCCGCCGTATTGCCTTTAACCTGAAACTTGATGGCGAGGCATTCAGAAACATGCTAAGCTTTGTGCCTAAACTGGTAAGGGCTTATTTAGAGTGTGACGCGTCTTTGATAGAGATCAACCCCCTGTTTAAGACTTCCGACAATAAAATAATTGTAGTCGATACCAAAATGACCGTAGACAACAATGCGCTATTCAGGCATCCGGATATTGCCGGCATGAGGGATATCCTTGAAGAGGACCCCATCGAAGTAGAGGCGGATAAACACGGGCTTAACTATATAAAACTCGATGGTAATGTTGGCTGTATGGTAAATGGTGCCGGACTTGCCATGGCTACAATGGACATAATTAAGCTGAGTGGTGGCAGGCCAGCCAACTTCCTTGATGTCGGGGGGTCTGCAAATGCAAAGAGGGTTGAGGAGGCTTTCCGGATTATACTGAGGGATGCCAATGTAAAGGTTATCCTTGTAAATATATTCGGAGGTATTGTGCGCTGCGACAGGGTTGCCCAGGGGATAGTCGACGCTTTTAAATCAATAGGCAAGATTGATATACCCATAATTGTCAGGCTCCAGGGAACAAATGCAGAACAGGCCAAGGAGATAATTGACAGCTCAGGGCTCAGGGTCAGGTCAGCTATATTGCTGGAAGAAGCCGCCAGGCTTGTAACCCGGGAGATCTGACAATACTTTTCACTACGTTTTATCATTTATCAACAATCAAGGGAACTTTTCAACAATTGACCCAGTTTTCCCTTGCCCTGATATTATCTTTCATAGATTTGTGACTGGGAAGGATCTGAAGCTTGCCAGGCCTTTTACTTATCCTGCCAGGAATATTATAATGCTCAAATACAGCTATTTAAGATCATTAAAACCAATATTTATGAAAACAACTTTACCAATCAGAATCATTTGGTTTCTTCCGTTTCTGCTATCCATTCCCTGTATCACATTTGCTGATGCAGGCAAGGATGAAGTGGTACAGGTAGAAACCATTCTTGAACTACGATCATCAGATGCCGACGGTGAAACCGTTTACGAACTCACTGGTGAGGCGATACTGATCTATCAGCAGTCATTCAGGAACAAAAAGTGGATCCAGGATGAAACCGCTGGGCTTGAAATAGATGACCCCGGCGGTGTAATAAGCACGAGTTATGATCTCGGTGATGGTATTTCCGGAATCAGGGGAAAACTAGGTATATTCAGGAACAATTATCAGTTTTCTCCTGTCGGGGATCCCGGCGATCCATCCTCAACAGGCAATGAGATGGCCTATGTTGAAAGGAACCTTGATGAACTCGGACCGGACGACCAGGGCCGCCTTGTTTTAATCCGTGATGTTGTTTTTAGTGAGGGTTATCACGGTGAGTCTTTTTCGACTGGAACCAACTACAATGTGAGCGACCCAAGCGGAGACGGTATCTTCAGGACGGAGTTCTTTGGTGCAGATTATATCGGTGCAGCAATACCGGATGAGAGCATTGATATAATTGCGGTTGCACACATGTTTAACCAGACAGCCCAGTTCACTGCAAGATCACTGGCTGACCTTGGGATTACTGATATGCATAACATAGCCGCACTCAGGAACCAGGAAGCTGACGGGGAAACTATATACACTCTGACCAATGAGGTTATACTCACTTACCAGGAAAGCTGGCGCAACAGCAAATATATCCAGGATGAAACCGCAGGTATACTGATAGATGATTTCAGTGGTATTATTACATCTTCGTATGATATTTACGACGGAATTGAAGGGATAAGCGGAACCCTTGGTGTTTATGGGAATATGCTTCAGTTTATCCCTGTTGATGATCCCGGGCCGGCCTCATCTGCTGGTAACGAGGTAAGTCCGCTGGTTATAAGCATTGAGGAGTTCAATGAGAACTTTATGGATTATCAGGCAAGGCTGGTCACCCTTGAGGATGTGTACTTTGCGGATCCCGAAGGCGATTTTACCGGTGGACATGTTTATGATATAACTGATGGCGAAGAGACCACCAAATTCAGGGCAACATTCTATGGCGTAGATTATATAGGTGACCCTGTACCCTCCGGATTATTCAATATTACCGGGCTGCCAAACTCAAGGTCTGACGGGGACTATATAACTGCCAGGAACCGCAGTGACTTTGAGGCTCTGAACTACTTTGACATTGCATTTAATGTAATTGACGAGGAGGATAATGAGATTGATGATGCCGTTCTCACCTTTATGGATGACACACTTGAAGCCGGCGAATATTCAATCCAGGATGTTCCTGAAGGAACGCATTCATACAGCATCTACAGGGAAGGCTTTTATGAGGCGACAGGTCAGGTTTCCCTCTCGCAGGATACAATAATTACCATAATACTAATCGGCATTGACCCGTATATAGTGACGGAGTTTCCCTTCAATGAGGATTTTGACGGGGAGTTTCCGCCTGAAGGCTGGAAGAGTTACTCCCTGGGTGAGGCAGGCGAATGGGAGCAGGATGCGGGAAGTGCACTGCACGACTGGACTGAAACCGGCATGGCCGACAGCTGGCTGGTAAGCCCGCAGATACAGCTTCCTGAGGATGACATAATGCTTTTTGAGTTTATTGAAAGAAAGCAGTACATGTCATTTTATGATTACAGCGGGGTCTGGATATCAAGAAAAAGCGGCAATCCTTCGCAGGGAGCCTTTGTTGAGCTGCATGAATCAGACCAGGCCGTAACGGGCAGCTCTGAAAAATCACTATATCTGAATGATTTTGCAGGCGAGATAGTCTATATAGCATTTGTTTACAGGGGGGATTATGCCCATCGATGGTATATTGATATGGCCGGCATAGAATATGCTCCGGAGGCAATAGAGGTTCCTGATATTGCAACGCTTCGCGAACAGGAAGGTGGAGATTTCATATACAGGATAACCGGGGAAGTCATACTTACCCACCAGAACGGCAACCGGAACCAGAAGTACTTTCAGGACGGCACCGGTGCTATACTGATTGATGATGCGGCAGGTATAATCACTACTGAATATGATGATTATGACGGCATAACCGGTCTTACCGGGAAATTATCAGTTTATTTCAATATGCTTCAGATGGTTCCTGAAGAGGATCCGGGTGAGGCTGTTTCAAGCGGCAATATCGTCGAACCCCTTGAGCTTGGAATTTCTGATCTAAGCAGCGAACATCAGGCTATGCTTGTTGTAATAAGGGGCATAAGTATTGAAATGCCTGATGACCA
>SLKR01000140.1 GCA_007134525.1 Bacteroidales bacterium
GCAACAATGCTGTCGAGATTCAGGTATGCAAGCACAACCGACAGTAAAATAAACAGGGCGCTCATAAATCTCATCATCATCGTAAGGCCCCGATCACTTACTTTATTGTTTATAAAGCCCTGATAGAAGTCCTTAACAAAAGTGGAGCCTGAAACCAGCACAAGGGATGCAAGGGTTGACATTGAAGCTGAAAGGATCAACAGAAGTATTATGACGCTCAGAGACACAGGTACAATATTCGTAAGCAATTCGGGCATAAGTACGTCGTATATGGGGGCACCGGTTATGTCAAATGCATTGGGTGCAACATCAGGATTCAGAAAGACTCTCGAGCTTGCACCGATGAAATATGCAACCCCGCCTATAAGGATCGCAAAACATGTAGAAGCAAGCATTCCTCTTTTGACGGTTGCCTTATCCTTTATTGCAAAAAATTTCTGTATAAGCTGGGGCATTGCAAAAGGGGCCAGACTTGTCAAAAGCACAATAGAAAGCAATGGCCACCATCCCGGCGGGCCAATGGCGGCAGTCAGATCTGGATCTATTTCCTTGAGCGACAGGCTTATGGCAGAGAGCCCCCCTCCCTGCTGAATGGTACTGAAAAACAATATTATTACACTCACGGCCATAATTATGCCGAATATCATGTCTATTCTGGCCATTGACCGGTAACCCCCAAGCACCAGGTAAGAAGCAGTAAAGATGCCCATAAATGCAAGGGCGTGCCAGTACTCTATGTTGAAGTTTGATGTAAAAAGGTACGACAGGCCCATGAATACAGCTGCCGTGTAAGGGATCATGAAAACAAATATCACAAGGCTCGCAAGCAGTTTAAGTTCAGGTGAACGGTACCGCTTATGCAGGAAACCGGGGAGTGTATCAGCATTATATTTTGAGGCCATATCCTTTATCCTGGTTCCCACTATCCTCCATACCAGAAATACCCCGAGGCCGGCATTTACAAATGCTACCCATAGTCCGGAATAACCAAAGTTCCAGCCAATATTCCCTGCAAAACCGATAAAAAGAACTGCACTGAAGTATGCGGTTCCATATGAGAAGGCCGTCATCCAGGGGCCGACCTTTCCGCCCCCCAGGTAAAAGTCCCTAAAAGTCCTGGTGTTTTTCAGACCCCTGACACCTATCCACAATATCATAATTGCGTACAGTGAGAGAACAGTTATCCTTATGATCATTTCTGAATTCATATTCTGATCAGGTTGGAGAGAAACAGATACATTACTTGATTATATTCACCCTTGCATCAACTGCTGCAACCTGGTCATTGCTGCCCAGCAGGGGATTGAGATCCATCTCAAATATCTCGGGTGCCTCAGCTGCAAGGGAAGATAAACGCACGATGATGTCGGCGAAAGCATCAACATCTACTCCCTGCTGTCCGCGAACTCCGTCAAGCATGGCCCTCCCTTTCAAACTGTCGATCATCTCCAGCGCTTCCTCATTTGTAACAGGGCAGAGGGCCGTTGACACATCCCTCAGCACCTCGATGAATATTCCTCCCATACCGCACATTATAAGGTGACCGAAACTCTCTTCCCTCTTCAGGCCTGCAAACAGTTCGTTGCCTTTAAGCATGGGCTGCATAAGTACCGCAGTTGTACCCTCTATATTCATCATTCTTTCAAATTCACTTTCAAGCTTTTCATTGCTGTCTACATTAAGCACCACACCTCCGACATCAGATTTATGAACCGGGCCCACCACCTTCATAACAAGCGGGAATCCCATACGTTTCCCGGCCCTTAAGGCAGTCTCCCTGCTGGCAGCTATGGCTTCGGTTACTCTCGGAATACCGGCAGCATCAAGCAAAGACTGAACGGCAATAGGGTCAAGATAGCCATCTGAAGCATTATCAATCACCTTGCGTATTTTACCCCTGTCGGCCTTCGGGGGCACAGTGCCTGACTTAGAAGGAGGAGGCGTGTTGAAGATATTCGACAGGGCCCTGCCGAGCGTTACCTCATCAGGGAAGTTGACGTGGCCTTTGGATATAAAAGCCTGAACCTCATCCCTGGCAGTAAGTATGCTGGGCAGTACGGGGAAAATTGGCTTTTTGCATGTACGCATTTTCTGATCCAGTATATCATAAACATCATATACGGGGAAGAGCCCGGGGGTGCCGAATATCACAACAATACCGTCAATGTTGTCAAAATACCTGTCGGTATAGTCAAGGATAAGACCGAGTTGAGCAGCGGTACCGGTTGCAAGGAAGTCAATGGGGTTGGCTGCCGATGAACCCGGGAAAAGCTTCTCCAGAAGCTCCTCTGCAGCAGGAGAGTCTATCGGCGGTACATCCAGCCCCCCTTCTGAAAGTGCATCAGTGAGCATTACAGCAGGCCCTCCGGCATGTGTTACTATAGCAAAATTGTTGCCTTTCAGCTCAGGGTATGTAAATACAGAAGCAACAGATATGAGCTCCTCCCTTCCGTGGCAGCGTACTATTCCAGCTTTGCGGAACAAGGCCTCAACAGCCGAATCCGGGCTTGCAAGGGCACCGGTGTGTGAAGATGCGGCCCTGCTCCCTGCCTCGGAGCTTCCGGCTTTTACAGCAGCTATCCTGCAACCTTTGCGTATTAATGATGAGGCGTGCGTGAGCAACATTTCAGGCTTTGAAATATCCTCAATATACATAAGCTTTATTCTGGAACTTGATTCCGGATCGAAGGTTTCGTCCCAGTACCTGACCACCTCCTCAACCCCCGTCTGCGCACTGTTGCCCACCGAGAAAACATTCGCAAACTTCAGGCCCTTGGGTATGCCGGCCTCCATAATAAAGCATGCCGTTGCACCGGAGCCAGATACAAAATCACAACCCTTATTGTCAAGCTCCGGTATCGGATATGTAAACACGCTGTGATGGGAAGGGGTAAGCACACCGATACAGTTTGGACCTATCAGTGTTGCCCCTGCCTGGTTAACTATCTCCACGAGCCTTTGTTCCAGCTGTGCCCCTCCGGCACTTTCTTCACTGAAACCGGCAGAAAGCACAATGAAGGCTTTGGTTTTCTTCTGTTTTACAAGGACTTCAACAGTGTCAGGTACAAACCTTGCAGCTATTGCAATTATGGCAAGGTCGACCTGGGGGAGGTCAGCCACATCGCTGTAACTTTTCAGCCCCTGCACCTGGCTCTCCTTAAGGTTTGAAACATAGACGTTACCAGCAAATTTTCCGTCGAGTATGTTTTTCAGGACCTTGCCTCCGGGTTTGGCTGTATCGTTTGAGCCGCCTACTACTACAATGCTTCCTGGGTTTATAAGCTCCTTGTTGATCATATTGATTTGGTTTTGGGTGTTTTTCTGAATGACTGTTCGAAAATAGGTAATATAATGGATATGGACTTCCAACAGCAGTTAAAAAGTGCTATTTTAGCCCGGATAAATAACATCTGAAAACACTGCGCGATGACGAAAAAAGAAAGATTTGAGTTCGTATTGGATTACTTTGCCAGCAACCGTGCGGGAGCAGAAACCGAACTTCATTATGAAAGCCCCTACCAGCTGCTGGTTGCTGTAATTTTATCTGCACAGTGTACGGATAAGCGGGTCAACCAGATAACACCAGGTTTTTTCGAAAAATTTCCCGGGGCCACTGCCCTTGCAGAGGCTCCCCAGGAGGAAGTCTACAATTGCATAAAGAGCTGTTCCTACCCAAACAGCAAAAGCCGTAACCTTATAGGGATGGCCAGGGGTCTTTTAAATGACTTCGGTGGCAAAGTTCCTTCAGAGGTTGATGAACTGGTCAGGCTTCCCGGGGTCGGACGAAAGACGGCAAACGTGATCGCATCAGTGGTATACGGTAAACCGGCACTGGCAGTTGACACGCACGTTTTCAGAGTCTCGGCCAGGATCGGACTTACAACCAATGCAAAAAACCCGGCCCAGGCTGAAAAGCAACTTATAAGATACATTCCCGGGCATCAGATATCAATTGCCCATCACTGGCTTATACTTCACGGCAGGTATATTTGTCAGGCGCGCAGGCCCAAGTGCGACATCTGCCCACTTACAAAAGCCTGCAGATATTATGTCAGGACTTACAGCAAGGGCAGTTGAACATTGGCTCAACAATCATTGTTTTAGTTTAATAAAAAACCACAAAAATATGACAAAACTCAAGGAAGGGGATAAAGCCCCCGATTTTAAAGGAAAGGACCAGGACGGTAATACAGTTTCACTGAAGGATTTCAGCGGAAGCAAGCTTGTGTTGTACTTTTACCCGAAAGACAGTACCCCGGGATGCACATCCCAGGCGTGTAACTTGCGTGATAACTATGACCTGCTGTTAAGTAAAGGCTATAAGGTGGTTGGGGTGAGTGCGGACAGCGAGGACTCGCACAGAAAGTTCATAAAGAAGAACGATCTGCCCTTCCCCTTGATAGCAGATACCGGCAAGGAAATACTCAAGGCCTACGGAGTATGGGGCCCGAAGAAGTTCATGGGGCGTGAATTCATGGGAACTAACCGTACAACCTTCGTTATTGATGAAGAAGGCGCAATTGAGGAGATAATTGGCAAGGTAAAAACAAAGGACCACGCAAACCAGATAATCCCGACCGGCCAAGAGTAGCCCGGGATTTAATTGATGACACAGGCACAGTGGAATTTCGCTGTGCCTTTTTTAGTCGTTCTAAAACCTTATATTTGCCGGGATAGTAATATAAAACAGTTAAACCACAACAATATGAGCAAGGAGTTATTGAACCTCGAACCGGCAGCGGTCTGGAAATATTTCAGCGGAATATGTGCAATCCCCCATCCCTCGAAAAAAGAGCAGGCAATAATTGACTATGTTGTAGGAGTTGGTAAGGAATTAGGTCTGGAAACCCTAACAGACCATGCAGGGAATGTACTTATCAGAAAACCTGCCACTGCGGGAATGGAAGATCGCAAGAAAGTGATACTGCAGGGGCACCTGGACATGGTACCTCAAAAGAACAATGATACAGAACACAATTTTGAAAAGGATCCCATTAGGCCCTATATTGATGGTGACTGGGTCAGGGCCGAAGGCACCACCCTTGGAGCCGATAACGGTATCGGGGTAGCAGCTGCACTGGCCGTGCTCGAATCGGATGAAATAAAGCACGGGCCACTGGAGTGCCTGTTTACTGTTGATGAAGAGACCGGTATGACGGGTGCTTTTGAGCTGAAGCCCGGCTTCCTCAGCGGCGAAATCCTGATCAACCTCGACTCAGAAGAAGAGGGTGAGTTATATATAGGATGTGCCGGCGGTATAGACACCAATGCCTTTTTCCGTTATAAAAGCGAGGCCGTTCCGCAAAATCACACGACCTATAAGGTGGAGATAAAAGGGCTTAAAGGAGGACATTCCGGACTCGACATCCACCTTGGCAGGGGTAATGCCATCAAACTGCTAAACAGGCTTCTGTGGGAGGCAAACCGCTCACTCGGCCTAAGGCTGGCATCACTCGACGGAGGCAGCCTGCGGAATGCAATCCCCAGGGAGGCCAGTGGCACAGTGCTTGTACCCAACAAGAACAAGGAAGAGTTTGAAAGTCTCGCAGACAGTATCATTAATGAGTTGCGTAATGAATATGGCAGTACAGACCCTGATCTGACACTGGTACTTGCCACCACTGCAGCACCTGCTGAGGTAATGGACCAGGAAAGCACTCAAAAGCTGCTGAATGCAGTATATGCCTGCCCGAACGGAGTTGTCAGGATGATAAGCGATATGCCCGATGTAGTAGAAACCAGTACCAACCTGGCCGTGCTGAAAACCGGTAATGGCGTGGCAGAGCTTGCGAGCCTGCAAAGGAGTTCGGTTGATTCGGCAAAACGGGATCTGTGCAATATGATGAAAGCAGTCTTCGGGCCCGCAGGCGCAGAAGTGGAGCATACCGGCGAATACCCCGGATGGAAGCCGAGCCTCAAATCCCCTGTTCTGAAAACAATGCTCAGGGTATATGAGAAACTCTACGGTAAGACTCCGGAGCAAAAAGTAATACATGCCGGGCTTGAGTGCGGATTGCTGGGGGGAACTTACCCGGAACTGGATATGATATCACTGGGTCCGACTATACGCAATCCTCATTCACCAGACGAGATGGTCAATATCGGGTCAGTGAAACTGTTCTACGAATTTCTGGCAGAGACACTTGGAGAGATACCCTTAAACTCATAAAAGGCAAGGCTTTGCAATACTTTTTAACTTGCTTTAATCGGTATTTTTTTATACATTGCATAAACATTACTCAAAAAACCCAAAAGCGATGAATGAAGAAAGAAAACAGCGACAAGGAAACCTGCATATCTGGCTGATAGTAATAGCCGTGGTTCTGCTTTTGTCGATAATCGGAAATATCATTTACATGATCCGGTCGGGTCGTATGGCGGACGAAAATGAGATGCTTGCCACCGAGGTACAGAGCCTTCAGAACGAGAACCTGATACTGAGTGAAACAATTGAGATCAAGGACGGTGTAATAGAAGAGCATCAGGAGGCCCTTGAAACTCTTACTGAGGAGCATGAAGAGATGATAAGGGAAAAGGACTCAAGGATAGCATATTTCAGCAGAAGGGCATCAGCCAGTGCTGATGAGCTTGAAGAGCAGAAAGAGCTTAACAATGACCTTGGTATTCGAATTGAGGAGCTTGAGGATATGCACCAGCAGGTGCTTGCTGAACTCAACGACCTTAAGGAAGAAAAGGATGCTCTATCAAACGCTTACGAGCAGCTCACTGCCAGGGCAGCCGAAGCAGAGGCCATGAAGGTGTACAACATTTTTGTGCTTACAAAATGGGACCGTTTTATCTGTGCTGACCGCTACAATGTATCAAGGGCACGAAGGGTGGATCACACCTTTGTAAGTTTTGAACTTGACGGAACGATATTCACCCCGGAAGGCAGCAAGGATGTACATGTTCTGTTACTGAACCCTGTGGGGGAGGTGATGTACCCTTCAGCCGGCACATTCACAATAGAAGGAACTGAAGAAGAAAGTGCATACACTCTTGCAAGGCAGATTGGGTATGCACATGAGCCGGTCCATCTTGAGTTTGACATAGAACATGAAGAACGCCTTCCGGCCGGAAGCTATACCCTGGAGATTTATATTGATGGGGTTTATGCCCGGTCAAAGGAGTTTACACTGGAGTAATGATGTAAAAGTTTTAAGGGTCATGCTTGTAAACAATAAATCTTTTCATATCTTTGCAGTCCTTAAAAAAACAGGCAGAATTGAATTCAGTGTTTAATCACGGGTAAAAACAGCAATAATGAAAAGAACATATCAACCTTCAGTAAGGAGAAGAAAGAACAAGCATGGTTTCAGAAAGCGCAGCGCAACAAAGAGCGGACAGCAGGTGCTTGCCGCACGCAGGGCCAAGGGGAGGAAAAGGCTGTCAGTCTCTTCTGAAAAAACACATAAATAGGTTTTTACTTAGTTAAAATAGCTTATGCTATATAGCAGCCGGTCCTTTTAAAAAATGGACCGGCTTTTTTCTTATCCGGGTTTTCGGTTCTTTTTTCCTGTTCTGAAGAAATAGGATTTCTGCTTTTTTTTCTGATGATCACTCCTGGCCGAAAAGACCTGCTTGCCAGTATAGGGGTCAATACCTGTATAGTACATTGTAGTTGAAAGGGTCATTGGTGTTGGGGTAAACTCCTGGACCTGATCCGGCCTGAGGCCCAGACTACCGGCGTTTTTGCTGAGATTTACCATATCCTCTTCCCGGCAGGCGGGATGGCCCGATATAAAATATGGCACTACCTGCCAGGGAAGATCATGTTTTCGGCAGTAGGCCCTGAACTTTTCAAGGAACATCTCAAAAGATTCAAATGAAGGTTTTCGCATAGCCTTCAGTACATGGGCCTCGGTGTGTTCGGGGGCAAGTTTAAGGCGTCCCGGAACATGGTTTTTCAACAGTACATTTGTGTATTCCTCCAGACCATACTTTTTGCTATCCTCTTTGGACCTGCCAACCAGCATATCATGCCTTATTCCGCTCCCGATAGTTATTTTCTTCACACCTTCTGTCGCCAGTGCCTTTTTGTATATGGACATAAGCGGCCTGTGGTCATAATCAAGGTTCTTGCATAAAGTGGGGTACAGGCAGGATGGCCTTCCGCAACTCCTGCATATTGCGGTATCTTTCCCTCCCATTTTGTACATATTGGCGGTAGGGCCACCCATATCTGTTATATGGCCGCTGAAGCCCGGCATCGCTGCAATCCCTGCGACTTCCCTCAGTATAGATTCTTCTGAACGACTTGCAACGAATTTACCCTGGTGAGTGGAGATGGCACAAAAGCTGCATCCGCCAAAGCACCCCCTGTGCATATTTACCGAATACCGTATCATCTCCCATGCAGGTATAGGTGGCTTTTTATTGTATTTGGGATGAGGCAGCCTTGTGTAGGGCAGGTCGTAGGGCAGATCAGCAGTTTCTTTTTCAGGCAAGGGGAAGGGAGGGTTAACCACAACCTTCTTATTTCCGTGATATTGTATCAGCCTGCCTGGACTCATTGAATTTGATGCTTCCTCAGCAATACGGAATGCCCGTGCAAATTTCACCTTGTCAGACACACATTCCTCATGCGATGGCAAAACCACTTCGGTATGACCCTTCAGGGGCGGAACAAATTTTCCCTCGCTTTCTATTATGGCGGTTTGCAATATATTATGAAGCGAGCCGAATGGCACACCCCTCGACAGGAGTTCAATTACGGTTGCAAATGCCTGTTCGCCCATCCCGTACATCAACATGTCGGCACCACTTTCAGCCAGTACCGAAGGCCTTACCTTGTCCTGCCAGTAATCATAGTGTGAGAACCGGCGCATGGATGCCTCAACACCGCCAAGTACAACAGGCGTTTCAGGAAAAAGTTTTTTTAATACCCTGGTATATACAAGTGAAGGGAGATCGGGTCTGTACCCATGCCTCCCGCCGGGTGTATAGGCATCATCAGTACGGAGCCTTCGCCTTGCAGTGTAATGGTTTACCATTGAGTCCATGGCCCCGGCCGTGACTCCGAAGAAATATTTCGGCTGACCAAGCTTCAAAAAGTCTCTCAGATCATCTCTCCAGTTTGGTTGTGGCAGGATAGCAACCCTCATTCCCAGGTGCTCAGCGAGCCGTCCCATTACTGCAGCGCCGAAAGCGGGGTGGTCGACATAGGCATCGCCTGTAACAATAATTATATCAGGCCTGTCCCAGCCAAGCTTCTTTATCTCCTCTGCCGTCACCGGAAGAAATCTGCAATTCTCTTTCACCAGTACAAAATTAATATATGCAAAAATACGCTTTCTTTACTATCAGGTGTAAGACTAACCTGGATGTCTAACAGTTGTTGTTGAATATTTAGTGACTCCTCCTGTTTTTCCCGTATTGAGTTTTGATGGGGAGTGACCCGCATTGGATACTGTTTTCGTTTTCAGTATTGTGTACATTGATGGATTTCTGCTGAATTGAACACAATAAGAAAATATGGCAAGAAACCATTTCAGGTCGGGCTTCGGCACGGAGGGGCAGGTGTCCAGGGTGAAATGAAACCTGTTGCTGAGAATCTGTCTGTTGACTTCGGAATTATCGAGTTCCTTCAGACAGAGAAATCAGTCAATGGGCAGATAAAAGAACTAAGCAGGCAGATTACAGAAAGTGCTGACCTGCCCGTCTCTTTGATTGGATATCCCTGTTTTTCAGCGCTGCCGGTATTGGCTGTTTACATGGTTTTCAGGACATACTGTCTGAATATATTGTGTTTATCGGTAACCTGAATGATGAAAGTACCGGCTTGCTGGCCCGAAAGGTCCACCCTGGAACTTTGGCCGCTGATTCCGGTTTTAACAAGTATCCGCTTGCCAGAGCTGTCATATACTTCAATTTTGGCCTCTGAAAGGAGTACCTTGAACTCCAGGTGTATCATACCTGTGGTGGGGTTGGGGAAGGCCAGCATCCCTTCTGTTGATTCAGCCCAGTGAATACCCACAGTGGAAATTTCAAAACAGTCTGATATAAGGCTGCATCCATCCTGGGTGACTATCACAGCAAAACTGCCGTCATTTTCAGCAACAAAGCTTCTTGATGTTGCCCCGGCAATGTAAGCATAATCATCGATGCAATCAACCCATTGATAGGATGCATCCACAGCATTGGCTGTAAGCACAATACCCTCTTGTGTCACTGTATTGTCAACTTCATAAACAGCCAGGTGCAGCACATAGACACTGTCACAGATGTTTATACTATTATAATTTGACCGGTATGTGCCCGATTCTGAAAGTTCAATGCCATGCCAGTCATATATATCACCTCCGCAAATCTCCTTCTCCTCAATGAACTCATAATGTGGGTTGACCTTAAGTATGGCAATATCACTGATAATACTGCCATTAAGATCTGACACTATACAACGGTAACTGTTCCCGCTCTGATCGGTTGATGCCTCTGCAATCTCCAGAATCGGACCCTCAGCGCCGGGAATGTCTTCCCAGGCCTGGTCCGCAAACTGTTGCCACTGCCAGTTAAGCTCACCTTCGCCGGGGGTGGCGGCGTACTCGTCGAGCCCATCGAGGGCGTAGTGCTCGCGAGCGTAGCGGAAGTAGTTCTCTTGGCGCCAGCGGTTGAACATGCGCGCAGCGATCTCGGGCGCGCTGATGGGGTCATCCTGGC
>SLKR01000077.1 GCA_007134525.1 Bacteroidales bacterium
AAAAGCCTCAACTCCCTGCCCGGTATTTCCCGATATGAACTCAGAACCCATCAGTGAGTTGTAATACTCCATACTGTTTTCCTTATCCGGGAAATTTGTTATGGTTATAAGATGTTTGTCTCCTTCAAAAAATATGTTACTGACCGAAAGATCTCTGTCAGAATAGTTTTCACTGTTGAACTCCCCCACATAGCCGGTTATTCCGGTAGGGTCAACTTCCGAAGCATCAATTAAAAATAGAAAAAAATGACCCGCATCGGGAGAATAATCAAACGGTGAGTCTGCAGGCCGGCCAATCCTTTCCGCTCCTCTGTCTTCCCTGGCAACTGCCGGTTCAGCCACTGCTGAGCTTCCGAGTGATGCCAGCAGAGTGGTGGCCGGCTGATGAACAGGGGTATCATGATAATTGTCAACGACATACTGAAGCTCAGAGATAAAATCCCTGCGGTTATCTGTTTTGCCCAATGCCATTGCATTCAGGTAGGCAAACCTGGCTTTCAGTTCCCGTGAAGCATCAAGTGTATCCAAAGCTTCCCTGTTTCGGTTTATAATATCAAATCTGCCGGCAAAAAAGGCGTTATAGCTCTCCCTGTAAAGCTGTCTGACATACTCATCCTTCTGCCTCATCCTGTCACCATAGGTTGGGTCGCCAATAATTTTTGCATATTCGCTTTCCGGGTAACGCCTTATCAATTCATTGCTTATCCTTTCTGCCTGGGAACCGTCACCCCTTTCCCTGTAAAGGTAGTACAGATGGTAATAAGCGTTTAGTTCCCTGTCGCTTCCCGGAAACCTGTCAATCAGGGTCTCAAGTGAGTTTATTGCATTTTCCCTGTCCCGCAGCTCGTCCCTGAATATCAGACCTAAATTGTAATAAGCCTGCATCTGGCGATTTAGCGACGAGCTCAACTGCTCTTCGCTGTTTGGTATATTCCTAAGATATGCATCTGCGTCATATTCATCGAACTCCTCCTCCACCTCATCCTCATATGAAAGATCATCAAAACCGTCCATTCCCATTCCAAAGCCGTCTGCCATAACCTGTCTGTTACTCAGCCTCCACATATCCTCAAGGGGCCTTTCACCAAAACGGCTAAAAAACTCCATCTCGCCATTGCTCATTGCCGTTGTATTATAAAAATACCATCCTCTCCCCTGGTCCGTTCCCCTGGCCTGCCTGGCAGTCCTGCCGGCATCGCGCATCTCCTGGGTTCTTTCTCTTTCAGCCTCAGTCCTTAATCTCTCCTGCTCACGTAAATCAGCGATTATCTCTTCCACAACAGCCAATTGCTGATCCTCTGTCAGAGAGGCAAGTTGCTGAAGGCTGTCTTCACGTTCAATAACATTAGTCAGCTGGGATATCCTCGACAGAACCTGGGTTCTGGTTCTTATCTCCTCATAGCTGTCATAACCTGCCGGCAGATAAGTTGTGGCGCTGTCGTAATACAAATGAGCCTCAAGGTAGTCAGGATGGCTGAAATAAATTTCTCCAAGCCGCAGGAAAGAAAGACCTTTTTGCATATCATTTTCCTGACTGACCTCTGCCGAAAGCCTGTAAAGCCTTATTGCCTCTTCCTGGTCATTCTGGCGCATTGCCAGCTGAGCAAGGGCATAATATATCTGGTCGCGGTACGATCTGTATCTCTCTTCCGACAGCATATCAGTAAGCTCATCGCGGATATGGCCGCCACCACCAACTTCAGGATCATAAGCCATGGCCATTCCTATACGCGCCTGAAATGACATACTGCGGTCAGCTCTCATATCAAGGACTCTCTGATAAGCCTGCTGTGCATTTGCAAACTCGCCAGAGTGATGATAAAGTTGTGCCTGAATGAATGTGAGCCGTGCCTTCTCACCGGCACTCTTCTCATATGGCATCCCTTTCCCAAGCTCAAGGGCCGCCCTCTGGTAATTTCCCTGGCGCAGGTAGTGATCAGCAAATGTTTTCCTGAACAGAGCCGTTGTTTCTTCGTTCAATAAACCGTCACTGTAATTTCTCTCAAGCATATCCAGCATTCTTCTGGCCTGGTCAAACCTTCCCTGCTCATGATAGGATTTTGCTATCCATGCCTTGGAATCGTAAGCCCGCGGTGTATCGTACTGCCTTATTATATATTCGAAAGTAAGTATGGCTAGAGTGTAATCCCTTTTGAAAAAATGTGAACGGGCGATCAGAAAGTAAGATTCATCAATCCACTTATTGTGTTCGTTACCTCTTATATTCATTGAGTGACGCCTGATCACAAGGCTGGCCTTTTCATATACAACATCCATATTGCCACTAATGGAGGACGCATCCTGCTCTGTACCGTAGCGAAATATTGAGAGTATCTGTTCGTAATTGTCGTTGTGAAGTTCCGAAAGCCGATTAATGCCATCCTTATAACTCTCCCGGGCATTGAAATAGCCATTGTATTTTGCATTGACCGTATGGTAGGTACGGTTTACAAAAGAATCTTTCTGGGTTGAGCAGGCCGTTATCAATATGGCTGCAAGGACAGTTATCGCCAATAAGCCGGATCTGCGGAACCTTTGAGTTAAAAATCGCATGAAAGTCAAATATAACACCACAAATATAACTCCTTAAATCCAAAATTAGTATATGGTTTTTGCCTAATATAATTTAAGCCTTCAAAATGATTACTTTTGCATATTATTTAGACTTTTATAGCAATCAGTATGTCCCGGGAAAAAAAAGATAAGGGGTTTATCAGTAAACTGCATCACAAGTACAGACTTGTGATATTGAACGACGAAACCCTGGAAAGAAAACTAAGTGTCAGACTGACAAAGCTTAATGTGTTCATCATTGCCGGAACCCTTGGCATATTCCTGGTTGTGGCCACAATTTACCTTATCGCTTTTACCCCTTTAAAGGAGTATATACCCGGATATGCAGACTTCAACACCCGCATGGTACTAAGGGAATTATCGCTCAGGGCCGATTCCCTTGAAAGGGATCTTAGGCAGAAAGACCTTTACATAATGAATATCCGCAATATTGTTGAAGGCAGGGATCTCATAGACGAGATACCTGATACTGTAGGAGACCCGGCCGTATTCTCAATTGACGAGCTGCAGCGCTCAACCGAAGACTCACTCCTGAGAATGGAAATGGAGCAGGCAGCACAATTTGACAATACATATTTCGGAAACGGGATTCCAGGACCTGCACAAACAATGCTCATCCCCTTCTTCCCGCCGATCACCGGCATGATCAGCAGCCATTTCAATCCGGCTGGTGGGCATTACGGAGTTGACGTTGTTGCCGACTACGACGAACTGATAAGATCAACGCTGGACGGAAGGGTAATTATATCAACCTGGACAATTGAAACAGGATATACAATAGGCTTACAGCACGACAATAATATAATATCCATATACAAGCACAACAGCAGTTTGCTCAAGCAACAGGGCGACTATGTTGAGGCTGGTGAGGCAATTGCCATAATAGGTGACACAGGCCTTTATTCAACAGGCACACATCTTCATTTCGAATTGTGGTTTAACGGAAATCCGGTAAATCCCTCAGATTATATATCATTTAAATGACTTGCGAAACACCGAGGAATATTGCCGTTTTAGGGTCAACAGGCTCTGTGGGGAAACAGGCCCTTGAAGTCATTGGTCAAAGAGGGAATTATTTCAGGCTTAAATCACTTACAGCCTTTAACAATGTCAGGCTGCTTGCTGAACAGGCCCGGAAATACAGGCCAGAATGCGTTGCAATCGGAAATAAGGATCTATATACATACCTCAGGGATGAGCTTTCATCCCTGCCCATAGATGTATATGCCGGAGAGGAGGAGATAGAGGAGGTAATAAAATACCCCGGAACAGATACGGTATTACACGCAATAGTCGGAATTGCCGGACTGAAGCCACTGGTATCTGCCATAAAGCATAAAAAAAACGTGATCCTCGCCAACAAGGAAGCAATGGCGGTTGCAGGTAACCTGATCATGGCAGGCTCAGGGCAGCCGGGAGCTGGTATAATACCGGCTGATTCTGAACATTCAGCTGTTTTTCAGTGTCTTGTAGGGGAAGACAGTTCACAGGTGGAAAAGGTTTACCTAACTGCCAGTGGCGGACCTTTCAGGGATAAGGAGCCGGTTGAACTTAAAGAGGTCGGGAGGAAAGATGCACTTAATCACCCGACATGGGATATGGGTAAAAAAGTAAGTATCGATTCTGCCACCATGATGAACAAGGGCCTGGAGGTCATGGCGGCACGGTGGCTGTTCAACCTTGAGCCTGACCAGCTTGAAGTCCTGATACACCCCCAGTCGGTTGTCCACGCACTGGTACAGTTTACCGATGGAAGCATAAAGGCCCATATGGCATATCCTGATATGAAACATTACCTGCTTTATGCCCTTTCATACCCCAAAAGGGCAGTCTCAGACCTTAGGCGGCTCTCCTTTGAGAATTATCCGGATCTTGGATTTAAAAGAGCAGTTACCGGCGGGTTCAGATGTCTTGACCTTGCATATATGGCAATGAAAGCAGGAGGTAATATCCCATGCATTTTAAATGCAGCAAATGAGATTGCGGTTGAGGCTTTTTTAAATGAAAGGATTAATTTTGTCAGCATCCCTGAAGTAATTGAAAGGTCAATAGATGAAGTTGGATTCAGGAAAGCCTCTACTATCGGGGATATAATGGAATATGACCGAGAAGCCAGAGGTGTTTCGGAAGAAATAGTTAAAACAATTGAGGCCATGAGCCGTTAAAAAAATATTATGGAAATTATTATAAAAGCAGCACAGTTTTTTCTCAGCCTGTCTATTCTTATCATAATACATGAATTCGGGCACTTTTTATTTGCCAGGTTATTCGGTATACGTGTGGAGAAATTCTATCTCTTCTTCAATCCGTGGTTTTCCCTTTTCAGGGTAAAAAAGGGTGAAACAGAGTACGGTATGGGTTGGCTCCCGTTGGGTGGATACGTAAAAATATCCGGCATGATTGATGAGTCAATGGACAGAGAGCAAATGAAAAAGCCACCCGAGCCGCATGAGTTCAGGTCAAAACCGGCATGGCAGAGATTACTCGTAATGGTTGGCGGGGTATTTTTCAATATTGTACTGGCAGCTCTCATCTACATTTTTATGCTGTTTTTCAGGGGGGAAGAATATCTTCCGGTACACAGCCTTGAATACGGGGTTGAGGCAGAAGCACTCGGCCGGGATATTGGGTTTCAGAGCGGTGACAAAATAGTCGAGATAAACGGCGGAGATCCCGGCTCATGGAGTGAAATGCTTACTGACTTTGCCAGGGGCGAGGTATCACATGTACTGATAGAAAGGGGCGACAGCCTTATAGGGATTGATATTCCCGGCGACTTCTTCGGCAGGCTCATTTCCGCCAGGGGTGAAGGCTTTTTGGACATAAGGTTTCCCTTCATAGTGGATGGATTCCTTGAAGGATCAGCTGCAAGGGAGGCAGGAGTGCAGGAAGGTGACCACATTAAGGGCATAGGCGGCGAAAAGACATGGTCATTTTATGAGTTCGCCAGGACTATAGGAAACTATGCTGGCCGGGAGACCACTATAACTGTCGGAAGAGGCGAAGAAGATCTTGAGCTGGATATTCAGATACCTGATGAGGGATTAGTGGGTGCATATATAAGGGATCCGCGCGAATTGTTAAACACAGAGCGAAGGGAGTTCTCTTTTATTCAGTCTGTCCCTGCAGGCATAGTTAAAGCTTATACAACCACCAGGGATTACTTCCGTGATCTTGGGCTGCTGTTCAGCTCTGAGGTAAGTGCGCGCGACAGCCTTGGCGGATTCATAACAATAGGCGGCATATTCTCTCCAAGCTGGAACTGGATACACTTCTGGACAATGACTGCATTCCTGTCGATTATTCTGGCAGTAATGAATATTCTGCCCATTCCCGCCCTTGACGGGGGTCATGTAATGTTTCTGCTGTATGAGATTGTTACCGGCCGAAAACCGCCTGAAAAGTTCATGGAATATGCTCAGATGATTGGTATGCTTCTGCTCCTTTCTCTAATACTGCTGGTAAACCTGAATGATGTCCTGAGGTTGTTCAGGTAATCAATTCAAACAATAATAACTCATGCCGGGATTGTTTCAGACCAGGATACTTGGATCTTCAGCAGCAGTGCCAACTTCCCTGAGGCATACAACGGCTCAGCTGCTGCAGTACAATAACAACTATATTCTGCTCGACTGTGCCGAAGGCACGCAAATGCAGCTAAGGCGGTTCAAAACACCGCTGATGAAGATCAACAGGATATTTATCAGCCACCTTCACGGAGATCACTATCTCGGGCTGCCAGGCCTGCTTTTTACCTACCATCTTCTTGGAAGGGAGAAGGATATCCATATTTATTCCCCGCCCGGCCTGGAGGAGATAATTGAATTACATTACAGGGTTTCACGGCTGAGGCCTTCATTTGAAGTAGTTTTCCATGAGATAAACGAAGGCAGGGAGTTGCTCTGCTCAGACAATGATTTTTTGGTGGAAAGCATTGAGATGGAGCACAGGATACCAACCTACGGTTTCCTAATAAAGGAAATAGAGGGCAGGAGAAATATCAAAAAGGAGATCATCGCCAGGTATGACATACCTGTAAGCCAGATGCCAGATATAAAAAAGGGCAAAAACCTAATAAGGCCAGACGGACAAATCATACCCAATGAAGTGATCACCACCCCGGCCCCGTCCCCCAGAATTTATGCTTTCTGCTCTGACACTAATTACACTGAAAGCTATATTGACCAGATCACCGGTGCAGACCTTCTTTACCATGAGGCCACATTCATGGCCGATATGGAGGAAACAGCCAGGGCGAAAACCCACTGTACGACAAAAGAAGCTGCTGAAACAGCAAAAAAGGCAGATGTAAAGCGATTGATGATAGGGCATTATTCCGCAAGGTATAAAGAACTGGATTCTTTTCTGAAAGAAGCCGAAGAAATCTTTCCAAACACCATACTTGCCCGTGAGGGAGAGGTGATACCTGTTGGCTGAAACAAGGCAGCGAGGATCTCTTTAAAAGAAAAGCGGCAGTAATTCGCCCCCTATGGTTTTACTATCTTTTTCATTCAATCCGTGTTCTGTAAGCAGTGAGAGTATGTGTGAAGGTTTATGCTTTTCCCCTTTAAGATCGCCGGCAAATTTTTTCCAGTCAATACTGGTCCCTGTTCCGGAGATAGCCGCTGATTCTATCACTCCTTTGCTTACACCCAGGGTGAGTGAAAGATCTCCTTCGTCAAGCAAAGCAGTTCCCCTGAATGAATAATCGGGTGAATACCCATAGTTCCAGTCCCAGCGGCTGTATTTTTCATCCACCAGCCTATGTATGGCGGCAATATCACTGCACGTTAAACGGTACTCTGATGAAGTTCCAAAATACCCCTTCAGGTATACCGAAAGCATATCCCTGAACTCCTCAAAACCCGGTGCATCAGACAGAAAGGAAGAGACATTGGCCACCCTGCTTCTTGCCGATTTAACCCCATTGTCATGATAGCGTCCGGGCGCTGCACCAATGGATGCATCAAGGTTATTAAGGTCTGCATTGTAAAGAAGTGTGCCATGGTGGAGCACCCTGTTCCTGTATACATGTTCGGCATTTCCGGAAACCTTCAGGCCGTTGATCCTTATATCGTTCTTCCCTTCAAACCGTGCCGGAAGACCAAGTTCTTCAAGGAAGGATATCACCGGCTGAGTGTACTTTCTGAAGTCCACAAGAAAACCGGGTTTACCTTCCAGTATAAAACTGAAGTTGAGGTTTCCCGGCCCGTGAAATACCGCCCCCCCTCCCGAAAGACGCCTTACTACAGGTATTCCCCTTTGATATACATAACGGTAGTCAACCTCGGCAAGTGCATTCTGGTGTTTACCGACAACAACAGAAGGGCCTGAACACCAAAGCATTATATACTCCCCTTTTAGTTTCTTCAGGAGGAACTCCTCAATGGCCGGACCCCAGTATGGCCTGAGTTGATCATTGTCCGGAATAACTATGCTTATCTTGTTCACTTCCTCCCTGGTATTTAATCGGATTACGAGCCGGGCCAACAAAATTACACGATTTTTCTCTCTTTGTTCCATACAATATTAAAATGAAGAAACATTAGATGAAGACATTTTTTTAACTTTGTCAGCTTTTAAATATATTCAACACTTACTTCGGATCATGAAAGATATTCCCAAACAATACTCCCCAGGCAGGTCAGAGAAAAAATGGTACAATGAGTGGCTTCAGAAGGGATACTTCAGGTCGGTACCCGATGATCGCGCACCATACTCCATGGTTATACCTCCCCCGAATGTAACAGGCGTGCTTCACATGGGGCATATGCTGAATAATACTATACAGGACGTGCTGGTAAGGAGGGCAAGGATGTCTGGATACAATACATGCTGGCTGCCCGGCACCGATCATGCATCAATTGCAACCGAGGCCAAGGTAGTAAACAAGTTAAAGGATGAGGGGATTGAAAAAAAGAATATCAGCCGCGAGGAGTTCCTTGATCACGCATGGGAATGGAAGGAAAAACACGGGGGTATAATTCTCGAACAGCTCAAGAAACTTGGCGCTTCATGCGACTGGGAACGCACCCGCTTTACCATGGATGAAGAACTCTCGGAATCAGTTATCAGGGTATTTGTTGACCTTTACAACAAAGGGCTGGTATACAGAGGTGTAAGAATGGTAAACTGGGACCCAAAGGCCCTTACCGCTCTTTCAGACGAAGAGGTAGTTTACAGGGAGGTCAGTTCAAAATTCTACTACATCCGTTACCAGGTTGAAGGAAGTGATGAATTCGTTACCATAGCCACAACAAGGCCGGAGACTATACTTGGAGATACTGCAGTCTGCATTCACCCTGACGATGAACGCTACAGGCACCTGGCCGGCAAAAGAGCACTGGTTCCGCTTATAAACCGGCCGGTACCATTTATTATAGATGACTATGTCGACCCTGAGTTTGGTACGGGAGCTCTCAAGGTTACGCCCGCCCATGATATCAACGACTACAATCTCGGGTTAAAGCATGGGCTTGAAAGTATAGATATATTCAATGATAACGGCAGCCTAAACGAAAAAGCAGAGATATACATTGGCGAAGACCGTTTCGCAGCAAGGGAGAAGATAAGCCGGGAGCTTCAGGAAAGAGGCTGTCTTGTGAAGACCGAAGAGATAACAAACAGCATAGGTTACTCTGAACGTACTGATGAGGTAATTGAGCCCAAACTTTCACTGCAGTGGTTCTTGAAAATGGATGCCCTAGCCAAACCTGCACTGGAAGTAGTATTGAATGATACAATTCGGTTCCATCCGCCCAAGTTCAAAAACATATACAAACACTGGATGGAAAATGTGCGCGACTGGTGCATAAGCCGGCAGCTCTGGTGGGGGCACCGTATTCCTGCATATTATACCCCCGATGGCCGCATTGTGGTTGCACAAAACCGCACTGAAGCCCTGCTGCTTGCAAGGGAGAAGTTTGGTGAGGGTATAAAAGAGGGCGATCTGAGGCAGGACGAAGATGTACTGGACACCTGGTTTTCATCGTGGTTATGGCCCATATCGGTATTTGACGGAATAAACCGGCCCGACAACCCTGAGATAAAATATTACTATCCCACCAATGACCTTGTAACCGCACCGGAGATATTGTTTTTCTGGGTTGCCCGCATGATAATGGCCGGGCTCGAGTTCAAGGGTGAAGTCCCCTTCAGGAATGTATATCTGCACGGGATAGTCCGCGATAAACAGGGCAGGAAGATGTCAAAATCACTGGGAAACTCACCTGACCCCATTGAGCTTATGGACAACTACGGTGCCGACGGTGTCAGGGTAGGCATGCTGCTTAGTTCCCCCGCAGGCAATGATCTTTTGTTTGAAGAATCGCTATGTGAACAGGGTCGAAATTTCTGCAACAAGATCTGGAATGCCTACAGGCTTACACATAGCTGGGACGTCGACCCTGACATCCCACAGCCCGCATACGCAAATACGGCCATCAGCTGGTTCGGGGCCAATATGAACAAAACATTGCAGCTACTTGAAGACCACTACTCGAAATACAGGATAGCAGATGCTCTTATGACGACATACCGGCTTATATGGGACGATTTCTGCTCCTGGTATCTTGAAATGGTAAAACCTGTTCCAGGAAGCTCAATTGACGCATCAACCTATAATACCACCATAGAATTCCTGAGCAAGCTGTTACGCACCCTGCACCCCTTTATGCCCTTTATCACGGAAGAAATATTCCAGAGAATACGCAAGGACGGGGATGAACAGAGCATTTGCATTGCCAGGATCCCCGAAGCAGACATCTATGACAGGCAGATCATTGAAAGTTTTGATTTTAACCGGCAGGTTATTGTGGCAATCCGCAACCTTCGCCAGGAAAAGAACATATCCCCCAAAGAGGAGATTGAACTGTATATCAGAAAAAACAATAATGAACAGCCGGATCTCAGGTTCGACGGCATCATCAAAAAGCTTTGTAACATTAGTCACCTCGATTATGTAAGTTCAAAACCGGAGGGGACACATTCGGTTATCATCAGGTCAACAGAGCTGATAATCCCGCTTGGTCAGCATATAGACACTGAAAAGGAGGCAAAAAAGCTGGACACGGAACTGCAA
>SLKR01000049.1 GCA_007134525.1 Bacteroidales bacterium
CGAAAGCCACATAATTATTTGTAACAGGCAATAGAGAGAACCAGAGACTGGAACTGAACATAATATCCAGAATATCACCATCCTTCCATACCCTGTCCATAAAAAGATATGATCCGGGTGATGGCCGTAGCATTAATTTTTCACCGTTTAACATTACCGTATAATTATTATCACTCCAGGAAGGTATCCTTACGGCAAGTTTCAGGGGCAATGATCCTTTGCAGTTGATCTTTATACTAAACTTGTCCCCTTTTGGCAGAGTGGTACTTTGTGTGAGCGAATATTCATTCTTATCATCAGTGAATGTTGAAGGAACAAACTGATTTACGTACAGACGGTCATCCTTTGTTCCATAAATATACTCTGCGATACGTGAAAAGTTCTCCATGCCCGTACCTGTACAACACCAGAAAGATGAATCCGGTGTTCCCCATGTCTTATAATAGCCCTGATCCATTGATACGTAATACATTGACATCCCTGTCTCCCTGTTCTGGGTGGGTAATATACCGTTGATCAGAGCCCTTTCCATATAATCATGATATTTCTGATCTCCCGACCATTGCCATAATTTATCCGATAGCCTGATCATATTGTATGTACAGCAGGATTCATGAGCTGCAGCGCCAGTCTCTTTATGCATATGATATGGATCTGCGTTCCAGTGTTCACTGTTGCTGGTTCCTCCTGTAACAAATGACCGGGCCTCTGTGACCTGGTTCCAGAAAAATTCCGATATCTGCTTTTTGTTATTGTCACCAGTGATTTTATATTCACAAGCAACACCCACAACATTGGGAATAAATGAATTGGAATGATAACCCTTAAGATTGTCAATCCTCTCGGACAATGGATCGAAATAGCTGTTCTGGTAAAATGCCCTGGCCAGATCCCGGCTTATCGTATCACCGGTTTCGGCATATATACCCCATAATACTTCATTCATCCCTCCTTGCTCAGTATTATCAAGCACTTCCTGGAAATGTTCCTTGCCCAGGGGCTCAATTCTTCCGTGAAGGTAGTGTGTTAAATCAATGGCTGTTTCAAGTGCTGTTTCACTATTGAAGTATACATAAAAATCGAACAGCCCTGAAAGGATTTTATGAAGCGTATAATACGGGGCCCAAACACTTTCAATATTTTCTACCCTGTCAAGGTACTCATCAGGAAATGCACTTAAATAACCAGTGCCAATTTGATTCTGGCATATTCTGAGTTCCCGTACTATATATTCACATTTTTCAAACAAAGCTGAATCACCTGTAAGAACTGCCATGCGGGAAGCAGCCGACAGAAAATGACCTATGGAGTGGCCCCTGAGTTCACGCCATTCCATTTCCCAGCCTCCATATTCTTCTGCATCAGTTTGAATCCCGGCAACCTTCCTGAAGTGAAAAAGCAATCTGTCAGCATCAAGGTAGTTCAGATATTCCCTTTTTTGTTCCATTGCATAATACCATGGACCACCAGTAATACTTACCTTATCAATTGACGGATTTGCCGGTCTTATATATTGGCGGGTGCTTTCAGTACACCCGCCAATTAAAGAAACAATAATTGGCAGTAAAAAACTAATAAAACTTTTTTTCATTGTCATAATCTTTAATAGTTGATCCGTTCTGCCAATTCTCCGCTTCGCAATTTTATTCTTCAAGCATCCATACCCTTGAATAAACCGGACTCTCCCCTTCCCTGTCATCAATTCTCTGGGTACGGGCATAGTTAGGAATAGCAATAAGGGGTGAACCGTCAGCCCATTGTCCCTTGATTACCATAACCCCGTTCAGCAGGTCACCCCTCCATTCAAGGCTAAGTGGGTCAAGCCCTACCTGTTTCTCAATATCATCATTATCATAGGCTTCAACATTGTACACCAGCGGGCCATACCTGAAGGCAACCTTGCCCCTGTTTGCTTCCACTTTATCAATTGAGGTAACCCTTTGTATTTCCATTGGAAGACTTATATCGATCCTGTCGCCTGCCTCCCATCTCCGTGTAATTACAGCATAACCATTACTCATTTCAGGCTGTATACTCTCCCCATTGACCATCATGGATTCATACCCGCTTACACCAGGTACAGCATTGTAGAGTTCGCTGGTATTACGGTCGGGGATTCGCACAAACAGGGTAAACTCAGCAGGACTATCAGGATTTACCGTAAGCGATACATCACCGCTCCATGGATAATCGGTCTGCTGTACCATTTCCACAGCTGTTCCCCCAACTTCGCCCACATTGACAGTGCTGCCAATGAACAGGTTTACAAATAACCCATCATCATTTTTCTGGTACGACCAGGTTGGTATCATGAGCAGCGTCCTTGGTATATTTCCAACGCAACATGGACAGTTGTGCCAGGTTATGCGTTCCCTCCTCTCTGTAAGCGGATTTGGATAATAGTAACGTTCCCCGGCAAGATCCATTGATCCAAGCAGTGCATTATAAAGGGTTTCTTCATAGAGATCTGCATATTTTGAGGCATGGTATGTGGAGTTCATGGTATGCTGGAAGAATATCATCCCGCAGCTGGCACATGACTCACAATAGCTATTATTGCGAAGGGAGTAGTTCGGGCCGAAGCCTTCGGAGGTTTCTCCGCTTCCAATTCCCCCTGTTAGATAGTATTTCTTGTTAACTATATTGTTCCACACAGACTTTGATGCGCTGTAGTAGTCAATATTACCGGTTTCCTCGGCAAGTTCTGCTGTTGCATTATATGAATAAACGGCCCTTACAGCGTGCCCTACTGCCTCATACTGTTTAACCGGATGAACGTGGCTCTGGTCGTACTGGCTTCCGCCATCACGATTATCCAACAGGAAATCTGCCAGCTGAATATAACTGTCACCACTACCTTCACCCTCTACCTCATCTATGAGTCTGGCAAACCGGACCAGGGCCTGTTTTATCCCCTGGTGACCGTCATACCACTCTTTCTTACCGGGTCCTATATTCTCGTTCCAGCAGTCTGCGAGCCTTTTTGCAGCATCATACAACCTGCGGTCATTGCCTTCTGTGAGCATAAAGTGTGCTACAGCAGCCTCCATGAAATATCCGGCAATATATCCCTCATGCGCCCTCCTCTGCCTGGGCTCCCATCTCTCCTCCCACTCTTCAGGGTCACGCAGCGTATATGCAGTCTGCAGATAACCGTCGGGCTCCTGGGCAGCAAGCACCTTGGGTATCCAGTCTTCAAGGGTTTCTTCCATCAGCCTCTGAGCGGCTATTATTTCCTGGTCGCCCTGCGGGTCAACCATCAGTGCAAGCGACATTGATTCAATAGTCTGCAAAACATATGCATTTGAGAATACCAGCCCCCTGTGTTCTCCATGGGGTTCACCCCTTAGCGCTTTCTCAGCCTCAATGAAGTTATCAATACCCCCGGTCCTTACCTCAGGGTCTGTAAGCTGATCAATGACATAAGGTATCCATGTAACAATTAACGAACGTATCCTTTGGCTCCAGAGCGGATTGTCGATACTGTAGGGAGTAGTACGGACTTTCTGCAGATATGGTTCGGCAGGCATATTGTGAGCCCTTACCTTAACTGTACCGGCCGACTCATTCCGCCTTCCCTCACTTGCAGTGAGTTTAAGGATATAGTCTCCCGGTTCTGAAAAACTAGCGCTCGCCTCCAGCGAATTGCGGTCGTTAAAGCTTACCCGTCCGGGGCCGGATTCCATACTCCAGCTTACCCTGTAATTATCACTAACAGATTTTACATTACCTGACAGATATGTATCGCCGCCAACCATAACGTCACGTTCAACGCCCGCGTCAACAAGAGGCGGATGATCAGGCGAACCCGGCAGCTGGTGTACCTCCCATTCCAGTATATTGGCAGGTAATAGCTCAGCCAGGGGTGCTTCAAGGCGAAGCCTGTCTGTTTCGACAGGATCAAACCTGATGGTATCATTCTCGTTGATCTTCATCTGCTGTCTTGACAGCGAAGTAACAGGGATGAAATTATTACCGTCCCAATAGGAAAGGGTGATCTGTTCAGGCAGGCTTATCTCATCTTCATAATCCCAAAGGTTCAATACAATCTGTTCTGTATTGACCGGCTGCTGCCACCGGTACTCAACCCACTGTGGCTCCGGATCCTGCATCCTCATATTAAGAGTCCAGTTAATGGAGCGGGCAGGAGCCTCTCCGTCATTCATTGGCAGCACCCACTGGCCGTAAATAGAGCTTGAACCTTCGGCAACAATTGCAAGGTTCTTTGGATACTCATCATCGGATACCTGGCATGAAGTAAAAACAAGCAGGGCCGAAAAAACAACCGAAAGCAGTCGAATAGTTTTCATTGGGAAAAGGTTTTTGGTTATTATTTATTTAAAGTGTTCCAAGTATCATGGCAAACTTACCGGTTTTGACCATATTTCAACCCACTCATCACCCCTGGATGCAAGTACATGCATTTCTTCGTTTTCAATCCGTACAATTACACTCTCCTGCTGACCAGCATCTTTTTGAGGTGACCCTGAGCTCCATATGTCAATTCCGTTCCAGGTATAATGATTTATCGCATGGCAATGCCCGTTGAAAATACCAAGTATATTATGGTCTTTCACAACCTCATAGAATTTTTGTTGCTCCCTGTCTGTCCACCAGAGGCCGCTGAAGTCGTCCCACCCGTAGTGAAAAAACAAAACAACTGCTTCCCCTGGCCTTACATATCCATCTTCCAGGTATTCGCTTAAAAATCCAAGACTGTTCTGTGGCTCCCTGAAGGATTCATGGAAATAGTGACACCAGCCGCAGTCAGGATCCCACTCCTTTGATGGATACAGGTTTAACTGCACAAAATGAACGCGGCCCCATTTCCAGGCATAATGAAGGCCGTTTTCAGAAACGGCAGCAACACCAGGTCTTCTAATATTTCTTTCAGCAATACCTGAACGAACCGGCCCCCCGATATTACCGTCGTGGTTCCCAAAGCCTTCATATACCGGAAACCTGATCAAGGCATCACCGTCAAGGCCGAAAACATCTTTAAAAGCAGTCCATTCTTCAGCATAACCGTCCTGGGTTATATCCCCCACCAGAATTACACCTCGGGGGTCTTCCGGGCTCATACCAAGTGAATCCGGAAACGGCCTTTGCCCGATACTGTTGATTTGTTCGGCAAAATCTATGAGATTCCTATCGGTTGAATCACAGCCCTCAAAATGTGTATCGGCCAATACCATAAATGAAATGGGAGTATCAACCGGCCCACAAGATGAAAACCAGAAAGGCAGGCTCAGGTAAAGCACAATAGCCAGATATCTTACCTTGTATAAGCTGTTTTTTCCCTTTTTCATCTCTTATATGTTTGTTCCTGTTATTTAACAGCCCACTCATACAATCCGGCTGAGTATTCGTCCTGCAGCCTGACCTCCAGCCTGAGTGCGTCAGTTTCAACTGCTTCAAAACGAACCTCGTTCATCCTATCTTTGGTAATTTCATAAGGTGTGATATTATCTACAGGAATCCATTCACCTTCTGACCTGTACAGAATTGTCCAGTCTGCGGGCAGGCGGCATCCGCCTGAGGGACCATCATCGAACCAGAACACCTGGGCAGTATTAACCGTTTCAGGCCTTTCAAATTCATATATGATATACTCTGTCTGTGCAGTTCTGGGCCACCAGTTGTAGTTACTGAAGGCAGGGTCGTTTGAGCTTTCAGGCACAATCTGGTTATTTATTATCGACAGTGTGGCTGAATTGTGCGATGCACTAATTGTGCTGCTAAGTGCAATGCTGGGGAGGGGTTGTGGCCTCGCAGCATCAATGTTTACTGGCAGCCAAACCGCCATCTGGCCCTGGCCGCGATGAGCCCATGCATAATATGGAATTACGGTCAATTCCTTGTCAAATAACTCTGTGCCGCCACCCTCAAGATGCCTGCTTCCCTGAGCCATTCCACGAAGGACAACCAGTTTACCAAGAGTGTTGTCATCCTTTTCAACAACCTCCATTACCATGTCTTTATCAACAACAAGGTCGAGAACAGAATGATCATCAAAGTCGGGCCATTCAGCAGTATATACCAGGGGGCCCCTCTGTATCGCAAGCCTGTTCTCATTCGCCTCTACCTCCGGGCGGGCTGTTATATACCTTATATCCACCGGGAGTTCCATCTCCACTATGTCGCCATTTTCCCACTCCCGGTTTATTACAACATAGCCTTTTTGGGTTTCAATGGGTACAGACTCACCATTAACATTAATACTTGGCGTGGATCCCGAAGGGGTCTCAAAGGAGTAGAGGTCACCCGGCACCACCTCATCTTGTGCCCAGCCAGGGATTCTTACATGAAGACTAAGTTCCACCGGGGTTTCGGTATTTAACTCCAGCCTTATATCACCTTGCCAGGGCAGGGTACTTATCTGCTTTATTCCCACCTTATCATTACCAATATCAAATTCTGTTTCACTGCTTACAAATAGGTTTACATAAAGATTATCATCATCCTGTGCATATATATAACCGGGAACCGAAGGAATAAAGCGGGTTACATTCGAAGGACAGCAGGCACAGCCGAACCATTCGCTTCTCTGGTGCTGTCCGTGTGATTCCAGTGGATTGGGATAGAAAAATCTGTCTCCTGTCAGTGCAACACCGGAGAGCACATTATTATACAGCGAACGTTCCATAACGTCAATGTACTTTGCATCACCATGGAGCAAAAATAGCCTGTGGTTCCAGAAAACATTGGCTATTCCGGCGCAGGTTTCACAGTATGCCGACATATTCGGCAGTTCAAAAGCAGGACCAAAACCTTCATGCCCTCTTTGAGAACCAATTCCGCCTGTAATATATAATTTTGTATATGTGACATCCTCCCAGAGACGCCCGATGGCGTCAATATATTCCTGATCACCTGTCTGAGTTGCCACATCAGCCATGCCGGCATACATATACAAGGCCCTTACAGAATGACCGACGGCCTCTGTCTGTTCCGTAACCGGTTTGTGTGCCTGGTCATAGATCCTTGGCTCTCCGTGCCAGAATGGAGGTTCACCAATGTGGTCATGCCCCCTTGCATCCAGGAAATATCTGGCCTGCTCAAGATAATCCCTGTTGCCGGTAACCAGATACAGTTTTACCAGTCCTATCTCTATACCCTGGTGGCCGGGATATGTTTCAAATTTCCCCGGGCCAATCTCCTCAAGTATGAGATCGGCATTCTTTATGGCAATATCTAAAAAGTCCCTTTTGCCTGTAAGGCGGTAGTGTGCAACGGCGGCCTCGTACATATGCCCCATATTGTAGAGTTCATGGCTCATTACATGAGTCCTCTCCCACCTGCTGCTTCCAATCCAGGGATGGGAGTCATCACCATGAATTGTTCGCCAGGTGTAAAGGTAGCCGTTATCCTCCTGTGCCTGGCCTATCTTCCATATGAGTGAGTCAATAAAGGCTTCCAGTTCAGGGTCGGGAAACATATTCAATGAATAGCTGGCTCCCTCAATGATCTTGAACACATCAGAGTCGTCAAATGGTGCATCCGACTGAAAGTCACCCCCGGCAAGGCCTCCTGCTATCTCAAAGTTCTTTATCCTGCCGGTTATAGTCGACTGGTGAAGAGATACAGGGATACTTACCCTGTGATTGGTGTTTATCCTTTCAGCCCAAAAATCGTCCTGTACTACAACATTATTAAAAGGTACTGCGCGTATAGGATAGTCCTTTCCGGGCCTTTCGGATGTACATGCCGATAATATTACAATAAGAGATAAAACCGGTATAAAGCCTTTAATCATTCTTGAATGTTTTTTCATATAATTATTTTTTGACCCGTTACACACTGTATATTTAGTATAAAAGGTATTGGTACCTCCCTCTGATAGAAAGGGAAGCCCCAATACCATAAACCGTCATTTTATATCAAATTCGTTATACGCCGATATATTACTGGCTCAGTAAAACCGTTGTGGTCTGGCTCTGCAATGGAATTGAATAAGCTCCCCTTATGGTCTGGAATGATGAAACAGGTGAATACTCACTCACTCCCGCTACCTGTGCGGGCTGCTCAATGTGCAGCAGTGCATTAGTAAGATTTTCGGTTGCGGGATCAAGATTAACCAATACCTGGCCAGTGGATGTGTTGAAATCAACACTTACAAATTTGCCGGCATCAAGTTGCAGCCAGAGACCGAGGCTTGCGATATAGACCCTTGAGCGTGCAGCATTGGTCGGATTGATCGTGATCCAGTCGCCATTTTCTGTTACTGATCCACTGAAACCAAGCCATCCAAACTCATCATGCTCCTTGACATAAGTGGCGGTATTAACAGTGTAGCCAAAAAATCCAGGGCCGTAGTCACCGTTTATACCATCAATACGAAGCGTAGATGGGTATGAGTGGAAAGCAGCAGGAGCAAATCCCTCTTTGGTTATATTGGCAATTGCACCCATTGTGCCGGCATGACCGACGCGAAGCAGGTAGAAATCATCCGGGTTCTCACGGAATTCGGAAAGAACCGGTATCGCGTTAAGACCTGACCCGTAGTGGTGAATCTGTCTCTCTATTCTGGTAAGTTTGCCGGCATATACAAAGTCCCAGTACCTGCGGGCGCTTCCGTTATAACCCCAGTGTGGTACCGTAGGCATATAAGCTAGAATAGAGTTCAGTGTAACCTGAGCTTTATCTTCGTATCCGAAATACTTGGTCCATCCGTAAACCTCTTCCTGGCCAGTTGAATCCCATGGCATCTCACTTCCAAACGGATAGTTCATGGATTCCCAGCGATCAGTTCTTTCTTTCATGGTTGCTTCAAGGGAGTTTGCAAGCTCCGTCATTCCCTCCCTCTGAAGGTCATGAAGAATCATAAGGAATATCGTTCCTTCCATCTGCCCCCACTGAGCATACCAGGGTGCCAGCTCAACCATTGCAATTGCAGTGTGATATGCGTGCTCAAGATACCATTCCCAGTCTCTTTCAAGAATAAACCCGTCATAGTCCCTTGAAAGACGGTAGAAGACCCAGTGCGCAGCGGCAACGTGAGGGTAATTATATGAACGGCCCGGTGAATCAGCTTCCTCGCGAGGCCATGCAGACCATGAACCGTAGTTTATATCTTCACTATAGGTTCCTTCAGGCATTTCATCAGGTTCATAGAAGAATAGGCTTTTACGGACACCATACTGGTATTCACCTTCAGAGTACTGAATTCTTCCCCACATTACTTCGTTAAAGAACCTGCGCAGTTTTTCAAGCTCTTCCATCTCAGGCATTAAAATCTGCTTCATTATGGCAGCAACCCATGAACCGGAACCTCCTTCGTCACTAAGGCCTGCGATCCAGGCTCTTCCGTCTTCAAGAACCGGGCTCATGGTTTCATAGTCATAAGTTATTACCGAAGGGCTGCGACCGAAAAGGTCATCAGGATTCTCATACCACTGTTCATTGGTAAGGAAGCTGCCCATGTCAGTTACCACTTCCGGTTCGGGTTTAATGACATTATAATTAATTGTCTGCTGCAGTCCGTCTTCATAGGTAACAGTAAGACGGGCGCGGCCCCATTCTGCACCTTTCACATGGTAGGTCTCCCAGCCATTTGGTGTATCCTCGCCTTTTACAATGTCCAAGGCTCCGCCCGGTTCAACATCTAGTGTTCGAACAGCTTCAGGATACTGCAGGAACAATTTTGCATCCACATCCTTAGGAAGAACATATCCCGGGATACCAACTGCAACCGGACGTTCCTGACTTACAAGAGTGTTCTCTATCTCGCGAAGTGATTCAGACAGTACAAACTGCAAACCATAGCTGCGTGATTCACCGGGGTTAAGCCTTACAGATGTAGGCCTGTTCCACTGTTCGGCCTCACTCCAGTCGGTTTCGGCATGTGCACGGCTGTGTGTCATCCACTCATGAAACCCTTCAAATGTAACGCCCCTTGGCGTAGGGTCATCATTGATAGGGTTATATGCCTCAAACGGAGTATCACCGAAAGGAAGTACCAAAAGTACAGGACCCTGTCCGGTAAGACGGGAAACCTGCAGGTAACCGGCATCCTGACCTATGTAAGGATCAAAGAACACACAGTCGTCGTGTGATTCGTCCAGTGACTTTCCATGCAACATATTATGGAATATCAGTGGGAATCCAAGTGAACCGATCTCAACCGGAAGATCACTTGTATTGGTAATATCAAAGCGCATTACCAGCTCACCGTTTACAACTTCCCAGGTCCTGATAATTTCAAGGGGAAGATCTTCCGGAAAAGTATTCGCAAGGTTGGCAGCTGCCAAAACATTTCCGCTTGTTCCAAGCGGGGTAACAGGAGCACGGTCTGCAGCAGAGGAAAATTGATGCCACTCCCTGTCTTCACCTATCCTGATCCTGAAATTTATATCTCCCAGATGGTATAGGTTATTGCTGCTTCTTCTTTCAAGGTGTTCTGAAGGAGTAAAGTCAAAATCATCTTCAACAACCAATGGCTTCAGCCCGGCAACGGTTTGCGAAGCATTTACAAGACTGAAGTCAAACTCAGGGGTGCTGAATTCCTGTATCCCCTCATCCAGACCAAGGGTTGACGGTCTCTGGGCAAGCCTCTCCCATGGTCCCTGTGCATTAACAACAGTTACCTGCAGGATCACAGCCAGTAAAAAGGCTGTAAGGCTCCCAAAAATAA
>SLKR01000042.1 GCA_007134525.1 Bacteroidales bacterium
AGAATAAACAGTCGGGTGAATTCACGGCAGAAGCTACGTATATCCCTGAAATAAATGCGGACAGGATACAATCAATCCCCGCAGGCAGCTTTACTGTTGCAAATATATATGCACACCCCCTGAACCTTAATAAAAAAAAGGGATACAATATAAGGCAGGAAACAATGCCCGTTAGCCGGATTAATGGGTTACCGTCCACAGGTGTAATTCAGACTGCGGCTTTAACGCTCTCTTACAGGCAAGCCGGCAGTATGCCTGTATACATTGATATTCCTGAAGAAAATATTACGGGGATGCCTTCTGCAGGTTACTTTTTCGGGCTGTCGGCTCAGCTTGCAAACACCTGGATGATGAACGATAAGACCTATTCCGGACTCCAGGCTGCTTCGCTTACCCAAACCAGGCCATCTTTCGGTAAATCCTTCGGACTGTTAGGGGGTATCACTTTGTCGGCCAGCACAGAACTTCAGCTGGCACTTGATATACTTTCGCAAAAGAGGCAGGAATACAATGAATACATCCATGGAAGATATGTCTCAACAAGTCTTGACATGGACTATACCAAACTTTCGCTTACCGCGCATTACCGGCCCTGGCAGCACCGTCCCCACAGGGCAGTTGCCGGAGGATACTGGGGATATTTGAACAATGCCAGCAACCAGGTAAACGGATCGAGCGAACAGATAAGGGATATGTACTCAAGAGCCGATTATGGCATAACGGGCGGTTATGAATACCTCCACCACCTGGGCGATAACCTCCGGCTTACTACAGGGCTGTACGCAAACCATGGCCTTACGAATGTGTTTGCCGGCAATGAATACATACCAAGCTACCTGGGAAGGACACGCCATCTTTCATTCCATCTGGGAATTTCTCTCCGGTACAATATTAACCCCTAATACAAGTTTATTTATACAGAATCCAACCATTAGACGGTACTATTCGTCATAATAGGTGTAATGACCAATATTGGTCAGAGCTATATTTCAGTAAAAAAAAGAAAAATGAGAACAAAAAGCAGTTTTTTTGCAGTATTGGTGGTTTTATTTGCCTCCATTATAATAAGCGGATGCGAAAAGGATGACAACGGATCGGATTCACAAAAAGGAGGAATAAACCTTTACATTACTGATGCACCAATAGATTTCAGCGAAATAGAAGGTGTTTATATCACTTTCACTGAAATCCAGTATCATGATACCGGGGATGGAAACTGGTATTCATTTGATGAATTCGACGGGCCTGTAACCATCAACCTGCTCGATTATACCAGGGGAGAATCTTCATTGCTTGGCTTCTTTGAGATGCCGGCCGGCAACTACTCCCAGATACGTTTCATGCTTCAGGCACCTGAACGGGGTCAGCAGGGCCCGCCGCAAACCCCGGGATCATACCTGGAGTTCATCGACGGCACCACAACAAGCCTGTTTGTTCCAAGCGGTTCACAATCTGGGTTTAAGGGTGTAGGATCATTCAGTGTGTCTTCGACCGGAATTACAGAAATTACCGCCGATTTTGATGTAAGGAGATCGGTGGTCAAGGCCGGTGCTTCAGGCCGCTATATTCTCAAACCGGTTATACGCCTGATAGTGAGTGGTGAATCAGGAAGGATAAGAGGAGAGGTTACCAATATTCCGGAAGAAACCGATATTACCGTATATGCTTATGAACACGGTACATATACCAGTGAGGAGGCAGCCGAACCTGTAGAAGAAGAGGTTCGGTTCCCGAATGCGGTAAACAGCGATATGGTTGACGAACAGAATATATACCACCTTGATTTCCTTGCCGGCGGCAGCTATGACCTTGTCGTGGGAGCCTCGCAGGATGGTGAGTTCATAGAAGTAATTGGAGTTATAGAGTCAGTCGAGGTTGTTTCCGGCGAAACAACTAACCAGCCGATAGATATAGACGAGTTATAATATCGGGCATGAAAGGCAGGTGACTTTTCAGTATCTTTGCTATAAAGCATGGACCTGAAACTGTCACTTGCCCCTTTTCGTGGTATTACCCTGAAAGCGTACAGAACTGCATTTGCAGGGAATTTTGAGGGTTTTGATCTTTTTTATGCTCCCTTTGTAAGCGGTACCGGCAGGAACAGAATAAAGCCTTCAACAATCAGTGATCTTTTGAATGAAAATGAAAGTTCAATTCCCTGTGTACCCCAATACCTGGGAAACGATCCGGGAGAGATGCTGCTTTTGGCAGAAGTTCTGCACGATAACGGCTACAATGAACTAAACTGGAATCTCGGATGCCCTTTTGGCCGTATTGCAAATAAAAAGAGAGGCTGTGGCCTCCTGCAATGGCCGGATGAAATAGACAGGATACTTGAAAACTATTTCCGGTCACCCAAACTTAAACTATCGGTAAAAACAAGGCTCGGTTTCCGACATGGTGATGAAATAGCCGGTGCAGTTCAGGTGTTTAACCGTTACCCGCTAAAAAACATAATCATACATCCGCGTACAGGAGCGCAAAGATACAGCGGTAAGGCCGACCTGCTGACTTACCACCATTACATGAATATGTCAGCCCATCCTGTTATTTACAACGGTGACATATACAGCATAGCCCAATACTGGAAGTTTAAGGAACTCTTGCCCGGACAGAATGAATGGATGCTGGGCAGGGGAGCTCTTATTGATCCTTTTCTGGCAATCCGCATCAGGGGCGGTAACCCGGGCCCTGAAGAGAAAAGGGAAAAGTTGTGGAAATTTCACAACCAGCTTTGGGAATATGCCCTGGAGAATATACCCGACCAGAGAACAAGGACAGGATGGATGAAGGCCATATGGCACTATCTGTCAGGCAGCTTTTCAGAAAGCAGGGAAGTGTTTCTCGGTATAAAAACGGCAGGATCCGATGCTTCATACCTTGAGGCCGTAAGGAAGACCTTTGAAAGCGGATTTGCCAGCGAATCACAGATAGCCGAACACTTCCTCAGATTATCCGCCTAAAATGCAAAAGAAGCTGTTGATTTGCTCATGTGAAAAAAATCAGCTTATTTTACACCCCGGTTCTAAAATAGAGCCTCCCAAAACAATAGCATTAAACATAGCTTAAGGGTAACCCCAATTCAAAATCTATCCCATGGCCAAACCCATAAGGCGTCCCAGATTGTTCGAGGCACTGATCCCGGTTATTTTTCTGACAGCCCTTATTTCAGTAAATGTTTTCATTTTTGGCGACGACGCCCTGGCAGGATCCAATCAGATTGTGCTCATACTATCGGCAAGTGTGGCAGCAATTATCGCGTTAAGGACAGGTCACAAATGGGATACTCTTCACAAAGGTATAGTAAAGGCAATAGGATCGGCCATGTCGGCCATTCTGATACTTTTCCTTATCGGCTCCCTTGCCGGTACCTGGCTTCTCAGCGGAATAGTTCCGGCAATGATATATTATGGTCTTCAGATCCTGAACCCAACAATTTTCCTGGTTGCAGCAAGTGTAGTCAGCGCAATAGTATCACTTGCAACAGGAAGCAGCTGGAGCACGGTAGCCACCATTGGAGTAGCACTCCTGGGAATAGGCAAAACACTAGGGATACCGGAAGGTATTATTGGAGGAGCTATAATTTCGGGTGCTTATTTCGGCGACAAGATGTCGCCCCTTTCAGATACGACCAATCTGGCGCCTGCAATGGCCGGAACAGACCTTTTCACCCATATACGCTACATGGCCTGGACAACAGTCCCATCCATACTGATTGCACTGCTAATTTTTATGGTAATCGGGCTCACCCGCGCGCAGGACGGGGCTATTAACGACATAAAGCCTGTACTCGGTGCGATAGAGGGAAGCTTCAGGATAACACCAGTTCTGTTCCTGGTGCCTGCACTGGTCATTACATTGATAATCAGAAAGGTGCCTGCATTGCCCGCTCTCCTGGCAGGCACCCTGGCCGGGGGTGTTTTCGCCCTCATATTCCAGCCCCACATAATCGGACAGGTCAGCGGCATTGAAGATAACTTTTTAAAGGCATCCTATGTTGCAGTAATGAAGGCAATGTATACCGACATATCTGTAACGACCGACAATGCAATGGTAAGCAACCTGCTCGAAACAGGCGGAATGAGCGGTATGCTTAACACTGTATGGCTTATCATATGCGCCATGATATTCGGTGGTATAATGGAATCGAGCGGACTGCTTCAACGCATAACAGAATCAGTGATCAAGCTTGCACACAATACCGGATCGCTGGTGGCAGCAACGGCCGGCACCTGTATATTCTTCAACATTACCGCAAGTGACCAGTACCTTGCTATAGTAGTGCCCGGCAGGATGTTTGCCGAAACTTACAAGAAGCGGGGTCTCAGCCCGCAAAACCTAAGCCGCACACTTGAAGACAGCGGAACGGTAACCTCAGTGCTCGTACCCTGGAACACATGCGGGGCTACACAATCTGCGGTACTGGGAGTACCAACGGTGGCATTTTTGCCATATGCATTTTTCAATATCATCAGTCCCTTTATGACCATAATCTTCGCATACCTGAACATACGCATATCACGGTTGAGCAGGAAAGAGAAGGATGAGGATCAACACAATGAAAGATGAAAAATCTCTGCCTTTCGGTAAGCAATGATGTTTACACCGATCAGCGTGTAAACAAAATGGCAATTACCCTTAACAGGATGGGGTTTAATATCAGCATTACAGGGGTTTTGCGAAAGGACAGCCCGTCATTCAGTCCGGAATATGCAAGTGTTAAAAGGCTTCCGCTGTTTTTTCACAAAAAGTTTCTCTTCTATGCAGAGCTGAACATACGGCTTTTTTTTTCACTGCTTTTCAAACGGGCCGATATATTTGTAAGCAACGACCTCGACACCCTTCTGCCCAATTACCTGGTATCGCGCATAAGGCGCAAACCCCTGGTATTCGATGCACACGAATATTTCACCGGTACGCCTGAGGTTACTTCAAGGCCTTTTGTATACAGGGTGTGGAAGAGCCTTGAAGGCTGGCTTCTGCCAAAACAGAAACACATAATCACCGTCAATGAATCACTGGCTGCCCTCTATGAAGGAGAATACGGTATCAGGCCGGCAGTTGTAAGAAACCTTCCACTCTACAGCCCACCTGCAGGAGACAGGGGAGAAATTCCCGGTCTGACGGGAAACACCCCCATTATCCTCCTTCAGGGTACAGGCATCAATATTGACAGGGGCGCCGAAGAGCTGGTCATGTCAATGAGGCCGGAATACGGGATTGAAAATGCAGTGTTGCTGATAATAGGTTCGGGAGATGTTCTTCCTGTTCTTAAAAAGATGGTTCAGAATGAAGATCTTGGCGAAAGGGTGATCTTTATGAATAAGATGCCCCCTGACAGGCTGCGCGCATACACCCGGTGCGCAAGTATTGGGGTCTCCCTTGACAAGGACACAAGTATAAATTACCGCTACAGTTTGCCCAATAAGATCTTCGATTACATGATGGCCGGAGTGCCCCAGCTGGTATCTGACCTGCCCGAACCTGTAAGGGTAATAGAAAAATACAATACCGGGCTTATCCTGCCAGATCATAACCCCGGGGAGATTGCCAGAAGCATCAGGCAGATGCTCTCTGATACACGCTCCTGGGAGTTATGGCATAAAAATTCCCTGGAGGCTGCCAGGGAATTGTGCTGGGAAAAAGAAGAACAGACCGTTAAAGACCTGTATGCAGGTATTTTGTAGTTAAGAAAACGGTCCACTACTCCGTAGCAGGGTGACCAGTTGCGGTAACCTTTCCACCCTCACACTTGAATATGCGTGCCGGAAACTTGCTGAACAGGCTGTAGTCGTGGGTTGCCATGAGCACGGCCCTGCCACTGGTACTTATATCAAGCATCAGATCCATTATCCCCTCGCTGGTTTCCGGATCGAGGTTCCCCGTCGGCTCATCCGCAAGTATCACGTCGGGATCATTTATAAGCGCCCTGGCAATTACAACTCTCTGCTGCTCACCTCCCGAAAGCTGATGGGGTTTCTTGAACCCCTTTGTAGAAAGGCCTACCTTGCTGAGTACATCCTCCATCCTTTCCTCCATGGCTATCCTGTCTCGCCATCCGGTCGCTTTCATGACAAACAAAAGGTTATCCTTTACAGTACGGTCATTCAGCAGTTGAAAATCCTGAAATACTATTCCGATCTTACGTCTGAGATAAGGGATATCCCTGTCCCTTATATCTTTCAGGTCAATGCCTGCAACCCGGCCGTAACCGTCAACCAGGGGCAGGTCGGCATACAGTGTCTTTAGCAGGCTGCTCTTGCCAGATCCTGTCCGGCCGATAAGATAGCAGAACTGCCCCCTCTCAACAGACATAGAAACGCCTGAGAGTACCAGGATATCCTTCTGGAATACCGAAACATCCTGTAGTTCTATAATTGTATCCAGGGCCATAATATATTTTTTAAAAAAAACCAGGAAATCCGGCCATAAAACTTACTTCAACCCGCTTCGTATAAGGAATGGCTCGATATCAGGCTCCTGGCCACGGAATTCCACATATGCGTCCATGCCGTCCCTGAGAGCGTTTTCGGCAAGGATATATTTGCGGAACCTCTCTGCCAGTTCCTGATTGTACAGATCGCCCGATTCCTTGAAGGCCATGAAGGCGTCAGCATCAAGAACGCCTGCCCAACGGTAAACATAATATCCGGCGGCATAACCTGTTCCGAAAATGTGATTGAAATAGGTTGTACGGTAGCGAGGCTTAATCTCATCAATAAGCCCCATATCGCTCAGTGACTCTTTCTCAAATGCCCTTACATCTATTTCGTCTCCATGATCTGCTGTATGCCAGTCCATATCAAGGATGGCAGCTGCAATGTACTCTGAGTTAATAAAACCCTGATTGAAATACTCGGCATTGCGCATCTTTTCCTGGAGCCCTGACGGCATTGGTTCACCGGTCTGGTAATGAAGTGCATATTCGTTCATGAACTCAGGTTCTCCGGCCCAGTTTTCCAGTATCTGGGAGGGAAGCTCTACAAAGTCTCTTGGAACACTGCGGCTGGTCCTCCTGTATTGCCCATCTGCAAAGAAGTTGTGAAGTGCATGGCCAAACTCATGAAAATAGGTAGTCGTCTCATCCCATGTAAGTAGCGCCGGCTGCTCCCCCGAGGGTCTGCTGAAGTTCATAACCATGGTAACTATCGGATAAATCTTTTCACCGTTCTCATACGAGCCTGACCTGTAAGTACCACACCATGCTCCTCCCCTTTTCCCGGGGCGGGGATGCGGATCAATGAAAAGTATACCAAGATGGCTGCCGTCCCTGTCAAAGACCTCAAAGGCCTCAACCTCTTCGTGGTAAACGGGAACATTGGGCCTCTCTTCAAAACTCAGGCCGAACAGTTTGTTGGCAAGCAGGAAATTCCCTTCCCTTACGTTTTCGATTGCAAAATATGGCTGCAGTTCTGAATCATCCAGGTCGTACATCTCCTTGCGAAGTTTTTCGGCATAAAACCACCAGTCCCAGGGCTGAAGTTCAAAATCACCTCCTTCGCTTTCAATTATTTCCTGCATCTGGTCTCTTTCCTCCTTTGCCAGTGCTATTGATGGTTCCCATATTTGGTAGAGGAAGTCATATACATTTTCCGGGGTTTCAGCCATCTGTATGTCAATGAAGTATTCCGCATAATTATTATAACCGAGCAACCTGGCCATATCCTGCCTGAGTTGCATCAGTTCGGCAAAAAGATCCTTGTTGTCATTTTCATTGTCGTTGTCGCCACGCATGAAATATGCCGTAAAAACCTTCTCCCGCAGATCCCTTCTCTCAGAATACCTCAGAAAGGGTATCCAGCTCGGATTATGCAGCGTAACTATTCCGGGCGCATCAACACCGGCACTCTCTGCTGCATCAGCTGCTGCAGATCTAACACTTTCAGGAAGACCAGCAAAGTCATCTTCTGCTTCCAGTCGGAGCTGAAATGCATTTGTTTCAGCAAGCACATTCTCGCCAAGCTGCAGAGAAATCATTGACATTCTTTCGTTGAGACCCGAGAGGTGTTCACGGTCTTCTTCCGAGAGAGCTGCACCACTCCGGACAAAATCACGGTAATACATTTCCACAACCCGTATCTGCTCCCTGTCAAGGCCGAGGTTCTCACGCTGCTCATACACCTGACCGATGCGGGAAAAAAGATCCTGATTCATAAGAATCTCATTATTGTGAGCCGATAGCAGAGGAGTAGTTTTATGAGCAATTTCCTGGAGCCTTTCATTGGTTTCGGCACTACGCAACCTCGAAAAAACTGCGTTTACCCTTCGCAGCAGATCACCTGCGCTATCGTAGGCAACAATTGTATTTTCAAAGGTTGGTGCTTCCGTATTGCTTATTATAGCATCAATTTCAGCCTTATGCCTGCGTATACCCTCTTCTATGGCCGGCAGAAAGTCTTCGTTGTCAATCTGGTCAAATGGCGGAACATCGAATGGTGTATTGTAATCCGAAAAGAATGGATTTGTACTGTGTTGTTCACCGCAACCCGGCATTATCATAATAACTGGAATTAATAACAGGAATAAAAATTTCATTTTTTTGATTTTTAATGTTTTAAGCAAAACCGGCCGGAGTCAACCTCCCGGCAACACTGATAAATATAAATACGCTGCGCAAATTTACATGAATTTATTATCATGCCTAATAAATCTGACCCTGTCAGCGTTGAGGCCTCCGGTACCTTACAGGTGGCTCAGGTTCCGGCCTAAGTTCTACAGGGTTCTCCTCCAGAAGCCTCAGGGCTTCCTCAACCGCCCTTTCAAGCTGCGGGTCATGCCCCATAATAACCTTCCCGGGTATCTGTTCCACTTCTATGTCGGGGGCAACCCCTTCGGCCTCAACGGCCCATTCCCCGTCGGTATTGAAAAAGCCACCACGCGGGGCCATCATCCGGCCTCCGTCAATAAATGATGGTGTATCCCAGATGCCGACAAGACCACCCCAGGTCGTAGTACCTATAAGCGGGCCAAGTTCTTTCTTCCTGAACATATAGGGAAGAAGATCGCCGCCAGAACCTGCCCTTTCATTTATTATCATAACCTTCGGCCCCCATATACCGGCCATTGGTGTTGTAAATGGCCTGCGGTCGGCTGCCCTGGAATTGAAATAGCCAAAAAGTTCACGCGACATTATATCTATCATGTAATCGGCTGCAGAACCGCCACCATTGTTCCTCTCGTCTATTACAACGCCCTCCCTGTCCTGCTGTGCAAAATAGTAACGGTTAAAAAACTGGTAACCCAGGCCACTTGTATTGGGTACATAAACATATGCGAGTCTTCCGCCGGATAGTTCATCCACCCTTCGGCGGTTATCCTCAACCCAGCTCATAATCCTCAGCTGATTTTCATTTGCCACCGGAATAACAGTAACAAGGCGAGATTCTTCATAAGTTGGTCTGTCATTGACCCTTATCCTGGTCTGCCTGCCTGCGGTTCCTTCAAAATAACTGTACAGGTTGGTAGTTCCGTCAACCCTAACACCATTAACCTCCAACAGATAATCTCCCTCACGGACATTGATTCCAGGTGCAGAGAGCGGAGCCCTTAAACCGGGATTCCAGTCCTCCCCGTCGTATATCCTGCTGAACCTCACGTTTCCATTTTCAATCTCATAATCGGCACCGAGCAAACCAACAGGCACCTGTTCTATACCGGGCATATCCCCTCCAAAGATATAAGAGTGGCCGACCGCCACCTCTCCTCCCATAATGCCGATCACATAGTTAAGGTCGCTGCGGTGCCTCACATGATCAACCCATGGCCTGTACCAGTCGTAAATATCGCTCCAGGGAGCTCCGTGTACGTTGTCAACATACAGGAAATCCCTCTGCAGCCTCCAGCCTTCCCTGAACATCTGACGCCACTCCTCTTTCGGTTCTATGCGCATCCTGATATTGTCCACTGCGTTAAGGCGACCATCGCCGGGTGAATGAGTTCCACCCCCTGCATCTACAATGCCCCATGTACCTCCGCTCCGGTAGAGCAATGCGGATCTGTCGTACGATGTAACAGCATAATTAACAGGGCTCATGAAGCTTTCAGATTCACGCTCATTGAAATTATACCTGTGAAGCGTCAAACCCTGCTGGCCGGGAACATCCTCAAAATAGAAAACGTATCCTTCCGGGCCTTTCAGAAGGCCTGTGTAATTTCTTGAAGGAATATCCGCCGCCACTATCCTTCTCATTATACCATCAGGATCGATCTCTGCAATGGAGCTTCCGTTCTCTTCTGCATTTTCACCTTCATCTTCCTCGTCACTTACCGGCAGAAAAGGTGACACCCCTTCTTTGGAAAGCACCATTACATAGAGTGCGCGGGTTACAGGACTGTCGTATGCACTCATGTCGAGCCAGCCAGTATTGGGCCCGTAATCGGTGCTTGCAAGGAAGTACAGGTACTCGCCTGACTGGCACCAAACGGGTGTAACAGCATCAGCCATGCCGTCTGTTGCCTGTATACGTTCTCCAGTTTCAACATTGTAAAGCACTATTGCCTTAAAAAGGCTTTCAAGTGTATGGGCATAAGCTATCCACCTTGAATCTGGTGACCATACTGGTTGCATTGTCCTTTCAGGACGCACAAACCTGTCGGTGTCTACATGTACTGCCTCTCCGCTCTCAACATCCACATAATAGAGGTTCAGGTGCGTATCTGTATAGGCAATATACTTTCCGTCGGGTGACCATTCCGGCCTGAAAAAGAAGGACGGTTCTGGAAGACTGATTTTGCGTGTCTCACCGAGACCTCCCTGGTCTCCTATGACCAGACCATACTCCCCCCCTTCGTCAGAGAACCATGCAATACGGCTGCCATCGGGCGACCATGCGGGGTAGCGGTCGGCGATACCAGGGGTATTAGTTATATTCCTGGGGTCTCCGTGTTCCCTGGGAACTGTGAACACCTCTCCGCGATATTCAAACAAGGCGCGCTGCCCGCTTGGAGAGAGTGATGCATTCTGCAATGAACCCGGTGATACATCCTCCCACCTTGTACGTGACCAGTGGAAGTCGCCTCTGACGTTTATCACAAGTTGTTCTGCTTCACCATTTTCAGGATCCAGAATATGCAGAGAGCCACCCTGTTCATAAACCAATACTCCGCCTCCTGAACCAATATTCTTTACATCGAAATCTGCATGAAAGGTTTCCTGGTTCAGCACCCTGGAATCCACATCAAAAGACCATATATTGGCCGCAAAATCCCTTTCAGAGATAAAATAAACCTTATTGCCGAGCCATACAGGATCCATATGTCTCTCTCCGTCAGCCTGGGGTGTTTTAATAAGGCTGTGATCCTCAAGGTTCATTATCCATACTGGTTTTGCCTGGCCAGCCCTGTAGTTTCTCCATTCAGGATCCGAGAAGCTCACCTCCTGGTAGGCTATGCGCCTCCCGTCGGGAGATATCTGTCCTGAAACCGCCCGGGGAACGGGAAGTTTCTCCGGTACTCCCCCTTCTTTATGTATAGTAAAGAACTGCGACTCCTTAGTCGGGACACCTTCCCTTCCTGAGGTGAACACTATATTTTCACCGTCGGGAGTCCATCCCATTACCCGGTCGGTGCCTGGATGCCAGGTAAGACGTTTTGGTTGCCCCCCTTCTGCCGGAACCACATAGATATCGTCATTTCCGTCATACTGAGCAGTAAAAGCAACTAACGCCCCATCGGGTGAAAAATGTGGCAGGCTTTCGGAGCCTTCATTGCTGGTAAGCCTTCTTGCATCTCCTCCGCCCCTTTCAACGACCCACAGGTCGTTGGCATACACGAACACTATCTGGGTTTCACTTATACTTGGTTCGCGCAGCAGCAGAGTCCCCTCGGATGCTGTCAGGCTTCCTGACCAGAACCAGATGGTAATGATAAAAAGTATTGCTCTTTTCATAATTTTGATTGTTTATGGGGTTTAAAAATAATGCATTATAGCCTTCCGGCAAAGTAATTTCTGCAATAAAGGTAAGTAAGGGCACAAGATACCCTTTTTGTTGCTTATATCTTTTTTGTAGTTTTGGGTTCCTTAATAGACTAAATACGAAAACAATGAAATTTATAATTTTTTTAAGGCTTTTCCTTCTCGCAATAACAGTTCCTGCCGTTGCGGCATCCGGCAATTACGGCAACAACGACAGGGATGCCCTCATACAGGCGCTACACGCAGTATCCGAAGATGACATAAGCTCATGGATGCACACCCTGACATCACCAGAAATGAGGGGAAGGTTATCAGGCGATACCGGATATGACAAGGCAGCAAAATGGGCTGCCGGGAAATTTGATTCATGGGGCCTGGAACCCTTTTTCAGCGAAAAAGGATATTTTCAGGAATTTGACCAGCCCTATACACTCATACATGACAAGGGACAACTTGATCTGCATATACCCGCGAACAATGACACTATAACAAAATCATATAATTACGGAGAACATTACTGGCCATGGGGGATTTCAGGGAGCGGTAAGGTAAGGGCGGAAGTTGTTTACGCAGGGCACGGTTTGTCGGCTCCGGAACTCGGATACGATGATTACGAAGGCGTGGATGTTGAAGGCAAAATCGTTATAACTGAACTGGGAATACCATACGAGGGTAACGATCCCGACACCCTGTCTATGTGGCAGCCCTATGTTGACCACTCCAATAAAGTGAGGTTTGCCCTGGAAAATGGTGCAGTGGGGCTTATATTCGCATATCATGTAGCCAGCCCGAGGCCTACTGCAGACCCTGACTTTATATTTCTGGCTGCCTCGGACGAGGTTATTGAGGATCTCTTTGCAGGTACAGGAAAGGATCTTGAAAAAGTAAGGGAAGGAATAAGGACTACTATGTCGCCTTCCTCTTTCAGTACAGGCAAGGAGGCTACACTTGCCCTGACTGCCGGGTATCACCCCGAAGGAAGGACATCAAATGTTGTTGCAATGATAGAGGGCAGGGATCCTGACCTTAAGGATGAGTTCATAATAATAGGCGCACATCTCGATCACCTGGGTATGATGCCTGTACTTTTCCCGGGCGCACTTGACAATGCTTCTGGTTGTGCACTGGCACTAGGTGTGGCCAGGGCGCTTGCCGTATCTGGTGTGGAATTAAGGCGAAGCCTTATAATAGTCCTGTTCGGAGCCGAAGAGGTTGGCCTTGTTGGTGCCAGGCAGTTTGTTGACCGCTTCCCCTACCCTGCAGAAAATATAAAAGTGATGATAAACCTCGACATGGTCGGACGGGGAAATTCATTCTTCGCAGTAACTGCAGATCCATGGGCTGAATTGCTCGACATACTGGAAGAGAATAATGACAGATGGGTTCACAGGCAGATGATGACCCGCAGCAGCCCATGGCAGATGCCCATGAGGCCGCGGACTGACGGGATGGTTTTCTATATGGAAAAGATACCGGCAGTTACATTCGGCACCCGCGGAGCTGAAGGGCCAACGCTTTATCATGTGCCTGAAGACACGATGGACCAGATAGATATTGAAATTATGAGGGATGTTGTAAAAGTGCTTACCATGAGTGTTGCCGATATCGGCAACAGGGAGAGCATCAGATTGGATACCCTATGAAAACAGACGACCCAGGATACAGCCCGCCGCCAGGGAACCCTGACATTGTTGGTATGGACAGGCGTTGCTTCATGAAGATGGGGGCATTGTTTGCAGGTGGACTGACAGCATTTGGTTCAATGCTGGGGTGTACGGACAGTGACAGAAGGATAAGGCTTCCGGGAAAACTTCAGAAAGACGGAACAGTTATAGTCAGGGCCGGATGTCCGGCACACAATTGCGGGGGAAGGTGTGTTTTGAAACTTTTTGTCAGGGAGGGGGAGATAGTAAGGATCGAGTCGGATGACAGGGAAGGTGACGATATCAGTGACCCGCAGCTGCGAGCCTGCATACGGGGCAGATCCTACCGCCGCAGACAGTATCACCCTGACCGCCTGAGGTACCCGTTGAAAAGAACAGGAAAAAGAGGAGAAGGTAAATTTGAGAGGATAAGCTGGGATGAGGCCTTCGACATGATCTCCTCAGAACTGAAAAGAATAAAAAGAGAGTACGGGAATTCCGCAATACTGGTCCCTTATGGTACGGGAAGCTATAACCAGACAAACGGCCGCCAGACTGCTGCCAGGCTTATGAACCTGTTTGGGGGATCCCTTGGTTTTTACAACAGTTACTCATGGGCCTGCATAAGCAGGGCCACGCCCTATGTTTATGGGACAGGTGTTACCGGTAACCAGCGCCAGGACTGGATAAACTCCAAATATATCATAATGTGGGGGTGGAACCCCTCGGAGATGCGAGACGGTACCAACAGTGAATACTTCCTGAAAAAAGCCAGAGAAAAGGGTGCCAGAATAATCTGCATCGACCCAAGGATGAGCATGAGCGCCGTTTCGCTCGCGGATGAGTGGATACCAATAAGGCCGGGTACCGATACGGCCCTGATGAGTGCCATGGCCTATGTGATCATATCAGAGAACCTCCACGACATGGAGTTTATCAAAAATTGCTGCACTGGCTTCGACAGTTCGCAGATGCCTGAGGGGCTCGAAAACGAGGAGAGTTACAGTGATTATATTTTCGGCACCCGCGACGGGGAGCCCAAAACACCTCAGTGGGCTCAGCAGATCACCGGCATTCCGGCCTCTACAATAACAAGGATAGCAAGGGAGTATGGTTCGATTAAACCGGCAATGCTTTACCAGGGTTACGGTATGCAAAGGCGTGCATACGGTGAGCAACCGGTACTTGGCGGATGTGTCCTGGCTGCAATTACAGGCAATGTCGGCATACCGGGGGGCTGGGCCAGCGGTATCGCATTGCAGGCCGATGACGGCGGGCCGTTCTGGAACATATTCCCTACCGGACAAAACCCGGTAAGTGCTTCAATTCCAGTATTCCTATGGACAGAGGCAATCTTAAGGGGTAAGGAAATGGGTCGCGGGGATGGAGTTATCGGTGCGGACAAACTCGACAATAATATCAAGCTGATATGGTGTGTGGCTTCCAATATTTTGATCAACCAGCATGCCGACACCAACAGGTCGGCAAGGATCCTCAGTGACGAGAATTTGGTGGAGTTCATTGCAGTGCAGGATCAGTTTATGACCCCGTCGGCAAAATTTGCCGACCTGGTAATGCCCGTATGCACACAATTTGAGATGTGGGGGCTTGAAGATGGCTGGAAGTACGGTGATGAGGTTATTTTAATGCCAAAAGTGGCTGATCCGCCGTTTGAAAACAAAAGTGATTACCAGATAGCAGCCGGTATTGCAGAAAGGCTTGGCCTTAAAGAGGAATACACCCAGGGCAGGGATGAATACGACTGGATTGAATGGGCAGTAAAATACTACCGTAACACCCGTTTCCCTGACATACCGGATCTTGAAAAGCTGCATGAAATGAACAGGGGAGTATATACCAGGCCGGTTGATGAACCTAAAGTGGCCTTTACTGACTTCCGCAGGGATCCTGATAAACACCCTCTTAATACGCCTTCCGGTAAAATTGAACTTTTCTCGAAAACACTTTTCGACATGAACAGGCCAGACACTATTCCGCCGGTTCCCAAATACATACAAGAGTGGGAAAGTCCGTTCGGAATTGAGAGTGAAAAGTATCCCCTGCAGGCCCTGGGTCATCATTACATGCCAAGGGTGCACTCTACCCATGACGGCATAGACTGGCTTGAGGAGGCATTTCCACAAAGGCTGTTCATCAACCCTTTAGACGCAAACAGCAGGGGGATAAAAGACGGCGACACTGCAATGGTCTATAACGAAAGGGGAAGGATATCGATACCCTGCAGGGTAACTGCCAAGATTATGCCGGGAGTTGTCAACATACCACAGGGTGCATGGTGGGATCCTGACAAGGACGGTGTTGACAGAAGAGGTAATATAAATGTACTTACCAGCCACAGGTGGACTCCGCTTGCATTCGGGAATGCACAGCACACAATAATGGTAGAGGTGAAAAAACAATGAAGCAGATAGCATTTTATTTCGATTCATCTGCCTGTTCGGGTTGCAAAACCTGCCAGGTGGCCTGCAAGGATAAGCATGACCTGCCAAGGGGCATACTCTGGCGCAGAGTATATGAGGTTTGCGGTGGCGACTGGATAAAAAGAGGAAGTGCCTGGCTGCAGAATGTGGTCTCATACCATATGTCTATGGCCTGCAACCACTGCGAAGAGGCAATATGTATTGAAACCTGTCCGAATGCTGCCATAGTAAAGGATCAAAAAGGAATAGTCCTGGTGGATCCAGACAGGTGCATGGGTTGCAGGTACTGTGAGTGGACATGCCCTTATGGTGCTCTTCAGTTCGACAGCAACAGCAGGGTAATGACAAAATGCACTTTCTGTGCTGACTACCTGGAGGAAGGGAAGGATCCGGTATGCGTTACAGCCTGCCCGATGAGGGCAATGGAATTTGGTGATCTCGATGAACTGAGAAACAGGTACGGGAAAAACAGTGATATTTTTCCGCTTCCTGATGCCGGATATACCAAGCCGGCCATCGTTATTACCCCTCACCGCGACTCCGGGAAAGCCGGCAGTAGAAATCTGCATATAATCAACAGGGAAGAAGTAAAACCAAAAATCTAAAAACTCAATCCTGACAAGATATGAACAGCAACGAATGGCCTCTTGTTTTCTTTACAATGCTTTCGCAGATAAGCGTTGGATTGATCCTGGGCGGACTGCTTCTATGGGCCGGAGCAAAAAACACGGGGACTGCCAACTTTGACACTTTCAAAAAAGCCCTGCTGATATCGGCATTCATAACGATGGGAATAGCTTTGCTCATCTCCTTTTTTCACCTGTCCTCTCCCCTTCATTCTGTATATTCGCTCAGCAACATCGGAAAATCCTGGCTCAGCAGGGAGATCATACTGGCATCGCTCTATCTCTTCAGCCTGGCAGTTTGCTATTTATCTCTAAGGTACAACATACCGCACAGGAACATTTTCGGGCACTTTTACCTGGCTTCGGCTTTAACCGGTATTATACTTATATATGCCATGTCAAGGGTTTATATGATCTCGACAACTCCTCTTTGGAACACACCTGCAACTTTGGTCGCATTTTTCAATACCACCATTCTGCTCGGAGGATCTGCCCTGCTGCTTGTATTGATTATTGCAGCAAGGGCAAAAGGGGATATGCCTGAACTTCAACCCTTGTTTAACCTTTTGTTTTTCATGATAAGTGCCGGCGTATTTATTGGCCTTCTAAATATGCTGCTGCTGCAGCCGGATCCTTCAGGTATTGCTGGCAGTTTCGCAGCACCGGAGCTATCCGGGATATGGAAAATATCACAGACTATTTTCCTGCTGGCCGGATACAGCACTCTGGCTTGGTGGTTTGCTTTCAGAATGCCTCAATACCAAGGTAGTGGTACAATAATCCTAATTATAGCAATAACCTGCATATTTCTGTCTGAACTGGCAGGCAGGTACCTGTTTTATGCTTCATATTACAGGATTGGCGTCTGAGAGATGAGCAACAGTGAAGAAAAATGGCTAAAAGCCGCTGTGATAGGAAGCCTGTGGGGTGCATCTGAAATAGTACTTGGCAGCTTTCTTCACAACCTAAGGATACCGTTCAGCGGCAACATTCTGACGGCAATAGGCATTGTACTTATGGTATCCGGTCACAGGCTTTGGCCACAGACAGGCATCCTTATCAGGGCAGGCCTCATATGCGCAGCCCTGAAAACCCTATCCCCCAGCCCGGTTATACTGGGCCCTATGCTGTCAATAATAATGCAGGCCACATTAATGGAGTCAGCGGTATTCCTGGGCAGAGGCACAAAGGCATCATATATAACCGGAGGAGGGCTGGCAGTAAGCTGGAACCTGGCATATCGCATATTTTCGGGCATCGTATTGTACGGAGGTTCGCTGATTGCACTCTACCAGAACCTGATTGACTATATAAGCAGACAAACAGGTCTGGAAACCGGGAGTTATTGGCTGCCGCTTATAATTTTGTGGGCCCTTTTCTTTCTCTGGGGCGCCGTTGCCGGAGCCGCCGGTATTTATATTTCAAACATGGCATCTGGCAAAAAGCCGGCATTCAGAATTTCCGATCCGGGAGAAATACCCCACCTGCGATCAGGTAAGACCTCCTTTCGGAGAGGGAAACTGGCCGGTATGCGGCCAATGCTTGTTTTTATTTTACTGGTGGCAGGTCTTTACAGTATTTCTGAATTCAAATTGCCTGTAACCCTTCCGTTACTGGCGTTCTTTTTAATTATGCTGTATATATATGATAAACGTATAATATACAGGCTGTTCAGAAAACGTGCCCTTTGGATCGCCATGTCGATCATGATGATCCTTTCGGGCTTTTTTCTCGGTCCAAAGGCAGGATTCAGCACAGAAGGGCTTAAAGGCGGGATTGAAATGGTAATGAGGGCAATTTACGTAATAGGCGGATTTGCATTAATAAGCAGTGAACTGCAAAGGCCTGAAATAACAAGGTTAATTAGGGGAAAAACATTATCGCCGCTGATGAATGCCGTGAGGATCGCATTCCATGCAACCCCCGCCCTTATCGACAGTCTGCCCCAGGGCAGGGAATGGCGCAGGCCGGCCAGGGTTCTTTCTTCGATGGCAGGAAGCATGGAGCATACATTTGAGTTAATGAAACGTCATAACAAAACAGCAAGAAAGATATTCATAATTAGCGGGAAAAGGGGCGAAGGCAAGAGTACCTTTGTAAGCAATGTTAACAGGATCCTGCGCAGCAGCGGGGTGGACACCGGCGGACTGATTGCACCCGCATATTTCGAAAAAGGTATCCGGACAGGATATATGGCCCGCAGTGCAGGGGGTGAAGGACTTGACGTCCTGCTCTGCAGCCAGGTAAAAAGCCCTGACAAAGAATTGCCTGGTAGCTATCAGTTTAAAAATAAAGCTATTGAATATGGTGAGGAGCTGCTCTCACCTGCCAGGAATAAAAACCGCAGACTTGTAATCATTGATGAGGTCGGCCCCTATGAGCTGAAAGGTATGGGATGGGATAATGCCCTTGAAAAGATTCTGAGCGGGAGCCAATGCAATTTACTGCTGGTTGTGAGGGAAAGCCTCACAGATAGAGTGATTGATAAGTACAGATTGAATAACCCGGTTATCATAAGGCTTAACAAGTACAAACCGGATCAGGTGGCTGCAACAATAAAGGAGGCTATAGACCGGCAAGGTGAGTGATCAGGAAATCAAATAAAAATGAAGAAGGTTAGCGGCATAATACTTGCGGGGGGCAAAAGCAGCCGTTTCGGGCGCGACAAATGCCTTTATGAATACAAGGGCAAGCCGCTTATAATGCACTCCCTGGATATAATGAAACGGGTAGTGGAATCAGCGCAGCTGATATTAAGCACAAACAACCCTGTTGCATACAGTGGCTTTGGTATCAGGATCATCAGTGATATTCACAGAAACTGCGGGCCTCTCGGGGGTCTGCATTCGGCACTTACAAATTCACCGGCAGATTATATAGCGGTCATTCCCTGCGATACACCATTTGTGCACCCCGGACTATATGATTTTCTGCTTAAAAACTCAGAAGGATATGATGCCGTGATACCCACACATGGAAAATACGCCGAACCCATGTGCGGATTATACCGGAAAAGCTGTCTGGGGAACCTGGATAAAGCTATAATGAGCAGGCGGCTGAAAATACTGGATGCGCTCAGTACACTTCAGGTAAATTTTGCGGATCCCTCCGGCGAGGAGTTTTATACGGCAGGCATGTTCCACAATATAAACAGGATCAGCGATATCCCATCATAAGTCATTGACAGTCGAGGTTAACGTCAAGCACATAGTTTTCTATTACCTCAAGCTGCCTGGCAGTTTCCTGTCCTGCAAAGCCGGTTATGTCGTCATAAGATACCAGTTCCTTAAACGCCTCTGTGAAGGCAGAAGCCAGGGGGAGGTATGACCAGTGCCATTTTTCCTCCTCATAGCCACCTTCACGATTATTACCGTGAGCGGTATAAGGCTGGCAGAAATCAAATCCGGCGGCATTTTCTATAAGCCAATCATATACTGCCTTTCCCGGGCCTGACTCAAAATAGGAGTTCTGGAGGCTGTTCAGGTCAATGTCTGTACCCCAGTGGTGCCGGGAAGTCCCCGGCATTGCACTGAACCGGAGTATTTCCTCTGCCCTGCTTAAAGGGTCGTCAATATCCGTTGCATATATGCCACCATGAAGTTGCTGCCTTCCCTCCCATTTGTTCTCCCATATTCTCTTCTGGTGACCAAAAGTGCGGGCAGCAGAGATTATACTAAGTTCAACACCTTCACTGATTGCTGAATCCCTCATATTCACAAATGCACTGTATGCAGCCTTTCGCATATACATACCTTCCCTGACAGCATATTCGGGATTGACAACCACAAAATCAGGGTCACCTGCCGGGTCAATACGCCCTAATAGCATATCCCGGCTGATATCATACTCCATGCTCCCGGTTTCTTCTCTCATTTCGTCTCGGATTTTGGGTTCATAAACCTTTGGACTTTCTTCAACCCGGGAAGTATCGGTTGCAGTATCTGTGGGTATTATTGCCCGGCGGGCCGCCCTGTAGCCCCTGGAGAAAATAAGCAGAAGCGCCAGCAGCACCAGCAGGGCTATAAGAAAGGCCCTGTTCCATGATATTTTTTTACTATGATATCTGCCGCCTAACATTTTTCAGTGACAAATTTCTATTTCAGCCACTTATCAAGCCAGTTAAAGAACTCCCTTTGCCAGAGTATACCGTTCTGGGGAGTCAGGACCCAGTGGTTCTCTTCCGGGAAAAAGAGGAGCCGGCTCGGTATACCCTGCAGCTGCGCCGCATTGAATGCCTGCAGGCCCTCAGCATAGGGAACCCTGTAGTCTTTGCCGCCGTGTATGACCATCATTGGCGTATCCCATTTGTGTACCTTAAGGTGTGGGGAAAAATCATAGCTGTGTGGCCTTGGTTCCTCCCAATACCCCCCTCCTATATCATGGTTGGCAAAGAACATTTCTTCCGTCGTTGCGTACCAGCTCTCAAGGTTGAAAAGTCCGCAGTGCGAAATAAACGCAGAGAAACGGTTCTCGTGAACACCGGCAAGATAGAACACACTATAGCCCCCATAACTTGCACCAACTGCACCAATGCGATCCTCATCAACATACTCCTCTGCCTTAAGCTCGTCAATTGCGCTAAGATAGTCAAGTATGTTCTGCCCCCCATAATCCTGGCTTATCTGGTCATTCCATTCCTGGCCGAAGGTAGGAAGCCCCCTTCTGTTTGGAGCAACTACAATATAGTCGTTTGCAGCCATTATCTGGAAGTTCCAGCGGTAGGAGAAAAACTGGCTGACAGCGCTCTGGGGACCTCCCCCACAGTAAAGCAGGGCAGGATACTTCTGGGAAGGGTCAAAGTCGGGCGGATAGATGACCCAAACCAGCATTTCCAGACCGTCGGTCGTGGAAACCCATCTTTCTTCCACCCTTCCCATATCAATGCTTCCGAGCATATCCCCGTTTATAAAGCTCAGTTGTACATCATTACCGCTTCGCCTGTCAACACTATATATCTCAGTAGGTAATGATATACTCATACGCTCAGCTATCAGGCGATCTCCGGCAACGGCCACCGATTGGTAGTTGTGATGTCCGCCGGTGAGCCTTGAAATTAAAGCAGCGTCAATATCAAGGGCATATAGTTGGTAAGTTGCGTGAACACCGCTTACGAAATATAGGGTGCGACTGTCCGGAGACCAGGCAAAATTACCGGAACTCTGGTCAAATCCGGCAGAAAAATCTCTGTACTTCCTGCTCTCCAGGTCCATTATCATTATCCTGTTCTTGTCTGACTCAAATCCGGGAGTGGCCATACTCTCCCAGGCCATATACTTTCCGTCAGGAGAAAATACCGGATTCTTGTCATACCCATCATTGAACGGAGTCAGGTTCTCTGTTTCTCCGGTTTCAAGGTCGTAGAGGTAAATGTCGGAATTTGTCGATATCGTCCACTCCCTTCCGTATTTCTTCTTGCAGGTATATGCAAGTGATCTGCCATCAGCACTCCAGGATATCTGTGAACTGCCGCCAAATGGAGGCAGGGGTGAATCCCATGCTTCCCCTTCCATGATGTCTTTACCCTGGTTTATTGTTTCTGCAGAATAGGGCGCAATAAAAATATGGCTGAAGCTGCCGTCATGCCAACGATCCCAGTGCCGGTACATCAGATCGTCAGCAATATATGCATTTGACCCCTGAAGATCAGGGTGCCTCTCTTTAGTTCCTTCAATTACCTTTACCCTGCTTGTGTAATAGATATGCTCCATTCCGGGTGAGTATCCGAAGCCTGTAATTCCGCCGTCAATATTGGTTAACTGCACAATATTGCTGCCGTCAGGATCCATTTCAAATAATTGCACACTGCCACCGGCGGGTTTTAAAAAGCCTATCCGAAGGCCATCAGGCCTCCAAACGGCAGCAGACTCAGAAACGGCAGATGAAGTTATGTTAACAGCTTCTCCCCCCTCGGCAGGTATTATATAAAGATCCCTTACTCCATTGTTTCCCTGTATATCATAATGGGTTACACCAAAAAGTATTTTGCTCCCATCCGGGGATACCCGCACATCACTTAAACGCCCGAGCTCCCAGAGGGATTCGGGTGTTAGGCGTTGCTGCCCGGAGGCAGTGAATGAAGCCGACATAAGCAGTATTATTGAAGTTATTACCAGGGTTTTCATCTCGATTTTATTTTGTTTGTTATTAAACAGCTTCCGGGTGCTCTCAAAATAACTTATGACTGTTCTGAAAGGGCCTCCCTTGTCTTTGCCTCCAGCTCTTCTGCCAGTTCCACATTATCGAGCAGCAATTGTTTAACGGCATCCCTTCCCTGCCCCAGCTTGGTATCCCCGTAGCTGAACCAGGATCCGGATTTCTTAATTATGTTGTTATCAACAGCAAGATCGATAATCTCTCCTGTTTTCGAGATACCCAGCCCGTAAATTATATCGAATTCAGCCTGCCGGAAAGGAGGGGCAAGCTTGTTTTTAACCACCTTGACCCTGGTACGGTTGCCCATTACCCTGTCGCCCTCCTTGATCTGCGATGCCCTTCTGATATCTATCCTCACAGATGCATAGAACTTAAGTGCATTACCGCCGGTTGTCGTTTCAGGGTTTCCAAACATCACTCCTATCTTCTCACGCAGCTGGTTAATGAATATACAGCAACAATTTGTTTTGTTAATTGTACCGGTAAGTTTCCGGAGTGCCTGAGACATCAGCCTTGCCTGCAGGCCCATTTTGGAGTCGCCCATCTCCCCCTCAATCTCGCTTTTCGGCGTAAGGGCAGCAACCGAATCAATAACAATTATATCCAGTGCTCCTGATCTGATAAGATTTTCGGCTATTTCAAGCGCCTGTTCGCCATTATCAGGCTGGCTGACCAGAAGATTTTCTATATCCACGCCGAGTTTGGCGGCATAGTTACTGTCAAAAGCATTCTCGGCATCAATAAATGCAGCAACACCTCCAAGTTTCTGAGCCTCTGCGATAGCATGTATCGCAAGTGTGGTTTTCCCGGACGACTCCGGCCCGTAAATCTCTACCACCCGGCCCCGGGGCAGGCCCCCGGTACCCAGTGCCATGTCGAGGGTAAGGGATCCGGTAGGAATAACATCTACAGGGACAACAGCTGAGTCTCCAAGTTTCATTATCGCTCCCTTTCCGTAGGATTTTTCTATCTTGTCAAGAGTCAGCTGCAGGGCCTTCATTTTTTCCTTGCTGACTTGCCTTTCCTTGTTCTGTTCAGAAGACTGATCTTTTTCCTTATTCATTTTTTGCTGTTTATTTGGTTTTTTATTCTTCAAATATAATTATTTTTTAGACGTTATTATACAGGTGGACCAGTTTCTTGGTCCTGAAGTACTCCTCCGGCATCCTTTCATGCAGGTTATATATCCTATACCTGTAACCGAGCCCTGAAAGCTCGCCGGCAAACTCTCCCCCCTTCAGGTAAAGGATACCATTCGGTATCGCATTTAAATTACTGCTGCTTACCCTGTTACTTACCCATGACATGAATTGAGGCAATGGTTTTACTGCCCTGCTGACAATAAAGTCGAACTCTCCCTGAAGGTCTTCGGCCCGGCTCTTTACTGCCCTTACATTGTCAAGTCCCAGGCTTCTGACAACCTCATTGACAACCTTAATCTTTTTCCCGACCGAGTCAACCAGCAGAAATTCAACCTCCGGCCTGCTTATCGCCAGGGGTATACCAGGGAACCCACCCCCGGTGCCCACATCCAGGATCCTTGTACCGGCAATGAAATCAACAAATTTCAGGACCGACATTGAATGAAGCACATGACGAAGGTAAAAAAATTCCATATCCTTTCTGGAGATCACGTTTATTCTGCTGTTCCACTCATCATAAAGAGGATTTAGCATCCCGATCTTTTCAAACTGCTCTTCAGAAAGGTCAGCAAAATATTTTTTAATGATCTGCATTGTAAAAAATAAAGTAATTGATGTATTTTTGGTGCTGAAAGTGGCAGGGTAATGGACACCCCATAATTTCGTCTTTCAAAAATAGTGTTTATGCATCAATTATTAACAGGCATTCTGAAAAAGCTTACTATTTTGGCTTTTATTATTCCCGTGAACGTTTCTGGGCAGCAACACAGGATCAGCCTGCCCGAGTACATAGAACGGTACAATAACATTGCAATCGCCGAGATGAGAGCATCCGGCATACCTGCAAGCATCAAGCTGGCCCAGGCAATACTTGAATCCGGTTTTGGCAACAGTGAACTTGCCGTAATGGCCAACAACCATTTCGGTATAAAATGCAACGGTTGGCCGGGAAGGACATACTTCTATGATGATGACGAACCCCAGGAGTGTTTCAGGAAATATTCAGACCCCCTGTACTCTTTTCTGGACCATACGGAATTTTTAACTACCAGGCCGTGGTATGACTTTTTGTTTGAACTTGAAGTCACAGACTTCGAGGGGTGGGCACACGGGCTTAAGGATGCCGGGTATGCCACAAACCCCAGGTATGCTGAATCCCTTATCCGCCTGATAAACGACCACAGGCTTCATCGTTTTGACCAGAAGGCCCTCGACCCCTCTTACATTCTTACCGACCAGTTTCAGCTTGCGGTATCAGAGCAGAGGGAGAGTATTGACACGAGCTCCGACAGGTTGCTCAGGCCGGCTGAAGAGGGTGTAAGGCAGGTGCTTACATACAACAGGATCAACTATATAATTGCCCGTCCGGGCGATACCCCGGCAACAATTGCAGGTGAGGTGGATATAAGGGAAGGCCGCATTAAAAAGTATAATAACATCGACGAAAGTGAAGACCTTGAACCCGGACAGCGGGTATATATCCAACCCAAAAGGAGAAGGGGTGAAGAGAGGTACCACATAGCAGAGGCGGGAGAGACAATGACTGATATATCCCATGAATATGGCATCAGGATCGAAAACCTTTACCGCCGCAACGATATGCAATACGGAATGGAACCCGAGCCGGGGCAGAGAATACTGCTAAGGGGATATGAGGGTAATTTCATCCAGTACCTTTTAAGGCGCCCATAGGTACATATGACAGAGATACTGCTAATAATGCTCGCAGGGGTAATTACCGGCTTTTTCCTCAGAAACAGGAATAAGGTGACAGGTGTAGTTGACAAACTCATAATAGTGAGCATAATCTTCCTGCTTTTTTCCCTTGGCTTTGCTGTAGGAGGTGATCCGGTAATTATTTCGAATTTGCCTTCTCTGGGCCTTACAGCGCTTGCACTCAGCCTTGCAGGAATATTGGGAAGCCTAATAATGGCCATGCTGTTATGGAGGTTCTACTTTAAAGACAGCCACAAGGAGTGAAAAACAGCATCTATATTGTACTGGCGTTTTTTGCCGGAGTTTTTACGGCAGGTTCCGGTTTTCTGCCTCCGGAAAGCCTGGGCAGTGAGCCTGCAAAATACAGCCTCTACCTTCTGATGTTCCTCGTAGGATTGGGTATCGGTGCCGACAGGCGGTCAACCGAACTTATAGGCATACTGGGAGCCAAACTGTTGCTGGTGCCTCTTATGACAATTGCAGGAACATTCTCAGGTGTTCTGGCAGTGTCCGCTCTATTAAAGGACATTTCGGCCGGGGAGGCCCTTGCAGTTGGAGCCGGCTTCGGCTATTACAGCTTGTCAAGCATAATAATAAGCCAGCTGCACAGTGAGAGCCTTGGTGTTATAGCCCTGCTCTCCAATATAATAAGAGAGATCCTCACCCTGATTACTGCTCCCCTCATGGTTATGTGCTTTGGCAGGCTCTCGCCTGTTGCAGCAGCCGGGGCAACAAGTATGGATACTACCCTTCCGGTTATAACAGCGGTATCGGGCCGGCAGTTTACCGTGATCGCGCTCTTTCATGGTATCCTGCTCACAATAATTGTACCCGTACTGGTACCATTAATACTAAGGCTGTCAATATAAAAAACAGAATTGTAAACATATGCTCCCATGGTCCGGACATTCCACGCATCCACCCCTTTTTCCCTGAGCTCCCCCTCAATCATTGCAGCTTCACGAAAGCTGTGTGATGTGTCTATTATAACCTTCTCCGGCTTCAGGTAATCAAAAAGGGCGGAGAAATTTTTTCCGGCAGCTGATGTTATAATCAAATAATCGACTTTAACAGGCTGCGGAACCAGCAAGCCGGGGTCTTCCCGGCAAGTGCCCCCGGCAAGTGCTATCTTTTTGCCGTCAAAATGAATAAGCAAAAGTTCAAGGCGGAATTTCCCGGAATTAATACATGCCGAAACTGTCACAATTCCCCCGGGGCCTTTGTTAACCGGCCGGCACCCTGCAACAGGTACCCGGACAGTTTCTTTTACACCCTTTAACACCCTGTATCCTGATATATTATACTCCACATTCCCTGGATCGGAATAAAGCCCTTCACAGGAAAAAATCAAACTCCTGCCGGCATGCATGAACTCAACAGCGCTAACCCCGCTAATGCTGTATACCACAAAGTTTCTGCGCAGTTGTTTATTGTGCTTGTTAAAGGAATAGGCAACTGACAGTATCAGCAATGCGGTCAGGCAGATAATGGCATATCTCCTGGGGCCGGTAAAAAGATATAACAAAAGGCAGGTAAGGGTGGCAAAAACAAGGAGTGTCTGAAAAATATCCAGATGTATTCCTTTGCTTACCGCTAAAGGCAGCCCTTCAATAAATGCAACTGAATAATGAAGGCATCTGGCCGATAATGCAAGCATAAATGAAACAGCCTCCCCAAATATGGGTACAGGGTTGAAAACCAATGTTGCAATACCTAAATGAATAAGCAACCCTGCTAGTGGTATTGCGATCAGGTTGGTCAGCAGGAAGTAATTCGGGAACTGGTTAAAGTAATAAACGGAGAGCGGTCCGGTTGCGACCTGGGCTGCCAGGCTTACTGTAATTATCGACCAGGCCCTTTCGATCAGCTTATTGGGCGGCCGGTAAAATGCATAAACAAGAGGCTGCAAAATTACAATGCTTATGACCGCAAGATATGACAGCTGAAAGCCAATGTAAAAAACAATAAATGGATTTACTGTTACAAGCAGAAAAGCTGATGCAGCCAATGTATTAATGATAGCCGTATGCCTTCCGATCCCCTGACCGACAGCTACAAAGCTGAACATGACTGAAGCCCTCTGAACTGACGGGCTGAATCCGGTGATTGCAGCATAGAGCCATATGAAAGCCACAATTAACATCATCCTGGCAGATTTCCCGCCCCTGAGCTTTGTCATGAAACCCAGAATATTTTTTAGGACAAGGAAAACTATGCCCACGTGCAGGCCCGATACGCAAAGTATATGCATTGCTCCCGCCCCGGCAAACTCCCTTCTCATATCCCGGTCGAGGTATTCCCTGTATCCGAGAATAAGTGCCGATACAACCGCAAACTCACGCTCTCCGGGGCAGGCACTCCTGAATACGGATAAAGCGCCTGACCTGGCACTGTGGGCTGTTTTTACAAGTATGTTCCCTTTATTATACCCTGTATGATACCACTGGTCGTTGCCAACATACAGTGAGTGGTATATATTTCTTCCGGCAAGATATTTTTTGTAATCAAACTCAGCTGGATTCCGGGGTGGATCTATCTCATCCCAGAAGCTATTAACTACAATTACATCACCGTATCCGGGTACCTCTTCAAGACCATCTTTTGATATATATATTATAATCCTGCCACTTACCCTGAACACCGTATCGGTTTTGCCCAAAAGCCTGATTCGGGCAAGAAGCTGGAAAGTATTGGCCTTCTCAACAGGCTGTTCTATTACCTCGGCCCATAAAAACGAATCATCATGCACGAAATTGCTGAAGTGATCCGCTCTGTATAAATGTTTGTTTTCCTGAGAAATAAAGTAACCAGAGATCAGAAGCAGCATTGAGGTACACACACCAAAGCTCCAGTGCCCTGTAAAGCATGTAATGATTAAATAAGCAAAACAGAATGCCGCCAGAAAGTAAAAATGGGATATATGAAAGATGTACCTTTCTGAACAGAGGAATATAATAATCCCTGTACAGTACGGCACAAAGAGCCTGACAAGAGGCATATCCAGGTTTAACCGGCTCATTTTTCATATAAATGTACCTGTTTATGCCCTGTAATCTGTAGTAAGCTAATCTGAATTTATGCAGACGGACAAAAGATTACTCTGGCGGTATTACAGTTCAGTCAGAGATAAGGTCTCTGACCGCACGGGCTGCATTATATGAGGCACCTTCCCCGCCCAGGAGTGATTCAAGCTCAGAGTAAGCATCTTTAATATCATTCCTGTAATCTTTGTCATTAATGAGCCTGCTTAGCTCCACATAAAGTCTTTTCCCGTTGAAGTCACCCTGTATAAGCTCCCTGATAACTTCCCTGCCCATTATTAGGTTGACCAGGGATATAAAGTCTATTTTCACAAGGCGCTTCGCTATTAGGTATGAAACAGGATTTGCCTTATAGCAAACGATCTGGGGAACACCGAATAGCGCAGTTTCAAGGGTTGCTGTACCAGATGTCACAATTGCAGCATATGAGTTCGCAAGCAGCGCATAGGTCTGGTCATATATGACTGATACATTTTCCAGGCCTGATAATTCACTGTAAGTTGCCTCCTTTTGGTTTGAAATGGCTGCAACCACAAAGTGACAACCCTTGAAACGGGGTGCAACTGAGACCATTCCCCCAAGCATTTTGCTTATTTCCTGTTTTCTGCTTCCGGGCAGCAGGGCAATCAGGGGAGCCGCCGGAAGATTGTTGCTCTTTCTGAAGTCAGCGTATTGCTCCGTGTCCCTTAACATAATTACCTCGTCAAGCAGCGGATGCCCTGTAAACTCAACATTCACGCCCGACCCCCTGTAAAAATCCTCCTCAAACGGGAGTATCGCAAGTAATTTATCTACTGATCTTCTGATCTTCCTGATCCTTGAACTCTTCCATGCCCACACCTGAGGACTGATATAGTAAACCACCCTTATACCCTGTTTATGTGCAAATTCTGCGATTCTAAGGTTAAAACCCGGGTAGTCAACCAGAATAAGAACATCAGGCCTGTATTCAAGTATATCCCTTTTGCAGAACCTAATTTTTCCCAATATGGTCCTTAAGTTTTGAAACACCTCCCAAAAACCCATGAATGCAAGCTCACTAATATGCACTACCCTGCGGCCTCCGACCGAGCTCATTCTGTCACCTCCCCAGAAACGGAAGTCATGTTCAGGGTCAAGCATTATCAGCTGCTTCATCAGGTTGGCGGCATGCATATCGCCAGAAGCTTCCCCTGCTATTATGTAATACCTGGCCATTGGCTCAACATCTACATGAAAAAGTAAAAGAATACCAGTGCAAAAAGAAAGGTTACCAGCAATATTGCACGGCCACTTCGATCGTACTTTTTATTGACCATATAGTACCTGAAAGGAAACAGGTTTGCGAAAACAGCTACCAATACAGGGATCTTTGGGCGTGGCTGGTATATTAAACCCTCTACATTACCATATGGGATAAGGATCAATAAAACCAGTCCGTAAACCAGCAACGGAAGGATAAAACCTACGGCTATACCTAGCGACCAGCTGTCTTTATTTAACATCAAAATCCCATTTATTCAGTTCAGCGATCATCTGGTGGGCAGTAAAGTCAAACTGGGTAGGCACAAGGGATACATAACTATTCTCCAGTGCCCAGCCGTCTGTTTCATTGCTGTTCTCATGCAGTGCAAAACGCCCGGTAAGCCAGTAGTAATCCTTGCCGCTCGGATCATTGCGGTGGTCAAATTCCTCTTCCCAGTTACCCCTTGCCTGCCTGCATACTTTTATGCCCTTTATCTCGCTTTCTTTTATTGCCGGTATGTTAACATTAAGGCATATTCCTTTGGGAAGGCCACTCTCAAGTACATTGGAGGCAATCCTCTGGATATATTTCTTTGACTGTGTAAAGTCAGCATCAAACCTGTAGTCAAGCAGTGAGAAGCCGATTGAGGGAATACTCTCCATTGAGCCCTCAATAGCGGCAGACATTGTTCCGCTATAAATAACACTTATGGAGGAATTTGCTCCATGGTTAATCCCTGAAACCAAAAGGTCAGGTTTTCGCTTTAGAACCTGGCTGACTGCGATCTTAACACAGTCAACAGGTGTTCCGCTGCAACTGTACTCGTCATGATCACCGTCAACGGTTATTTTTTCCAGCCTCAGGGGGTTGGTTATCGTTACCGCATGCCCCATTCCGCTCTGGGGTTTATCGGGGGCCACAACTACTACCTCTCCGATTTCAAGCATATATTTTACCAGATGACGTATGCCAGGGGCCATAATGCCATCATCATTTGTCACCAGGATCAATGGTTTTCTCATAATCAGGTTTTTTCACCTGCAAAACTAATCAGAATATGCCTGATAACAAACAGTGCGGGAAAAAAATCAGGCTCCTGTTTGCTTAACTTTTTTTAACTGGCGTCAATTTGGCACTAACATACCACTGGCCCGCTTTTTGATTAAATTTGCCTGCGTATAGTTAATAATTTAAATCAAGCAGATATGATCCTTAACACCGAGATATTACTGATTTTTCTTTTCTTTATGGTAATCAGCTGGCTTGTTTCAAATCAGCTCAAGAGCCGTTTTGCAAAATATTCAAGAACACCGTTGCGCAGCGGGCTGTCGGGAAGGCAGATCGCAGAGAGGATGCTCCGCGAAAGCGGAGTTGAAAATGTGAGGATCATATCCACACCCGGCAGGCTGACAGACCATTATAATCCCCTGGACCGGACAGTTAACCTGAGCCCGGAGGTTTACAACGGCCGATCGGTTGCAGCCGCTGCAGTTGCAGCCCACGAGTGCGGACATGCAGTGCAGCATGCACGTGCATACGCATTCCTGAAAATGAGGTCAGCCCTGGTACCGGTGATAAGTGTCAGCTCCCGATATATGCAATGGGTACTTCTTGCGGGCATCCTGACAATTGAATCTTTTCCGGGTATTCTTCTTGCAGGTATTATAATGTTCGCGGCAACTACCCTGTTTAGCTTCATAACACTGCCCGTTGAATTCGACGCTACCAAAAGGGCACTCAACTGGCTTACTGATACCGGCATGACTGTTGGGGAAGAATACAGCAACGCAAAAGATGCTCTCAAATGGGCATCACTTACATATGTGGTAGCCGCACTTGCATCACTGGCCACACTGCTGTATTACATAATGATTTTCCTCGGACGCAGGAGCTGATAATGAAATTAAATGCAACCATCAGGCAAAGTTCACTCAAATTAGGCAGTTCAGTCAAAAATTCCGATATTTGCTCGTCGCTCCGCATACAGGGGATTTTATTATTTTACTGAGATGAAAAAATATTTTCTGGGGATATCCCTTGTTTTACTGGCAGTAGTTCTGCTGGTATTTTTTTTGGCCGAGCTGCCCTACAGTGTCCGCGGAAAAGGTGTAGTGGGCCCGCTTAAGGAGTGGGGGCTCTATACCGCATCCGACGGTACCCTGATGAACAAACTGCAGGACAATGCGAGTGGTGGCCTTAAAGAATACAGGGTGATGGAGTTCCAGCGCGGTGACGTTGTAAGTTTTTTCTTCAACGACAGGCTGGAAACAAGTAAAGTGGTAAGCAGGGGCGACACTATTGCCTGGTTAATTTCCAATGACCTAAGGATGAGGCTGGTTGAAACAAGAGGTGAATTAGCCCACCAGGAATCGCTGCTTCAGGTTTACCTCACGGGTGAGAAACCTGAGGCTGTCCAGAAGGCCCTTGACGAGGTTGAGCTTGCACGTCAGGAGCTGATTACCCAGGAAAGAATCACGGAAAGGATTTCCCACCTGTACGAACAGGACCTGGTTTCAACCCAGGAGTATGAACTTGCCCTCAACGATCTGGAAGTAAGAAGATACGCTCTTGAGATTGCATTGTCGAACTATGAAACAATTATCGCCGGAGAGAAGGAAGAAGAGATAGGTGCGGTAAGGGCAAGGATAGAGTCACTGGAGAAGCAGGTGGAACAACTCCAAAAACACATAGACGACATGAACATACTGTCCCCGATATCAGGCAGCATACTCAGGAAGAGGAACCTGGAGCATACTGAAAACGAAGAGGTAATAAGGGTGGCTGACCTGAGTTCCCTTTTGGTGTTCGTTCCTGTTGACGTGCATGAAACAGAGTACATCCATCCGGGCCAGGAGGTTATTATAAGCAGCCTGAACAAAAAGATTAATGCTTCGGTTCATTCGATAGACAACAGCGTACAGTTGATAAACAACAGGCCCAGGATCTTTGTGTCTGTTGTTATTGACAATTCCGACGAAACAGGGCTTATTCCGAATATGGTGGTCGATGCAAAGATAATAACACAGACAGTTTCAGTAAAAGAATATATTTCACGTATATCAAGAGTTGCATACCAGAACTAAAAAGATGCTGAGGTACGAACGAAAATATCTGGCTCCCAACTATCTTATGGATGATTTACGCAATCGTATCAAAGGTTTCGTAAGGGAAGACCTGTATGCAACGACCAACGGCAACGGATTACCCCAGTATACAGTAAGAAGCATATACTTTGACAGCCCCGACCTGGTTTGTTATCATGAAAAGATCGAGGGGCTGATGCAGAGAAGGAAATTAAGGGTCAGGGGCTATAATAATTACAGATCCGGGGATATGGTAGTTCTCGAGGTTAAAAGGAAGATAGGCAACAGGATAAAGAAGCACAGGGCAATGACAAGGTACAAAAACCTTGAAAAGCTGCTTAGCACCGGCAATTTCAATAAATACCTCGCAAGCGGGCTGTGCAACAGCAGGGAGCGGGACATTGAAGACGCAAAGAGGTTCTTCTTTCACTACAAGCTTAGACCATTTGCACCCACAACCCTGGTTACATATGACAGGGAGGCCTATCATGGGAAACTGAATCCTGGTATTAGGATAACATTCGACAAGAACATAAGGAGCAGGAATTTCCCGCAGATGCATGAGTTATACTCAAACAACGATCTTCGTTATCTGTTCAAGAGCCATTTTATCCTGGAAATCAAGTATTTTGAAGAAAGTATGCCCGGCTGGGCAAAAAACATAGTTCATGAGTTCAAGCTTCGCCATGAAGCCTTATCAAAGTATGTAATAGGTTTTGACGTAAACAGGACCTTTGCCCATTATTAATTGTTTTTCTGGTATCCATGGTAAATGACTTTTCTGATATATTCACGCTGTCTATCAGCCTCAGGGACGTAATTCTTAACCTGCTTGTAGCCCTGCTCTGCGGTTCCATTGTCTCGCTTCTTTACAGGCACACCTACAAGGGGCTGAATTACTCGGCATCTTTTGCTGTTTCAATGATTATGCTAACCATGATCACCTCAATTGTGATAATGGTTATAGGTAATAACCTGGCAAGGGCATTCGGCATGGTCGGGGCAATGTCAATAATCAGGTTCCGTACCGCAGTAAAGGACGCAACCGATATTATGTTCATCTTCTTTGCCCTTACCATAGGCCTTGCCGCTGGTGTAAAAATGTATGTGGTTGCAATATCGGGCACACTTTTTATAAGTTTTATATTTTTGATAATCAGCCAGCTGGATTTCGGACAGAAACAAAAGCGGGAATACCTGCTTCAGGTACTTGCTGATTCTGACAATGTTTCGGCAGGTGAGATTGACAAAGTGCTCAGACAGTTCAGCCGCAAATTCAAACTTGTAAATGTCAAGGCACTTGGAGAGGCAGGCAGTGAGCTTATGGAATACTCCTATCATGTATTCCTGAAAAATGACGACAGTGGAAACGTCCTGATCCTGGAACTCAAGAAGATGACAAATGTCAAGAATGTCAATCTATTCTTTGATGAGAATTAAAAACCTTAATGGTTTATGGGCTTATTTGCTTCAACAGGTTGGAAGTGCCGGATAATATACGGCACTATTCTGGCACTCTTTGCTCTGCCCTTAGTAGTAAATGCTCACAGAGACGGTGACAGAACTGTTAATCAGCCACCCGACCCTGTTTTCTCGCATAATGGGGGATTCTATAACAATGCTTTTGAGTTGTCCGTTGAGGTGGATACTGCCGGGGCATCATACTCCATTGATGAACTTGAGATAAGGTACACAACAGACGGCAGCATACCGTTACCTGACAGTCACCTGTACACTTTACCCATTGAGATTACAGACCGTGAAAGTGATCCAAACGTACTTTCACTCATACCAACAAATACTATACAGCCCGGCCCGCTGAACAACCACTGGGAAGAACCCCGGGGTAATGTATTCAAGATAAACACAATTCGTGCAAGGATATTTGCCACTGACGGAAGTGCAGGCAGAACAGTGACCCATTCGTACCTGGTAGATGCCGGTGGCAGCACCCGTTACTCAATGCCGGTGGTGTCCCTTGCAAGCCATCAGGGAGCATTCTTTTCACCAGATTCAGGTATATACGTTCCCGGCCATCATCAGAACTACAACCAAAGAGGCCGTGACTGGGAAAGACTTGTCCATGCAGAGTTCTTTGAAAAAGACGGGGCAAGGGCATTTGCACAAAACGTGGGCATAAGGATCCATGGGGGCACAAGCCGCCACAACCACCAGAAGTCCATGAGACTATATGCCCGCAGCGACTATGGAGATTCGTGGATCGACTATTCTGTGTTTCCTGACAAGGAGATCAACAGATACAAGCGTCTGCTGCTCAGGAACAGCGGCAACGACTATAACGGAACTCTTTTCAGGGATGCCTTCATGCAGTCTCTGCTAAGGGACCTGAAACTTGACATTCAGTATTCACGTGCGGTAATAGTATTCCTTAACGGTGAATACTGGGGTATACATAATATCCGTGACAGGCTGGATGACCGATATCTGCAAACACATTACGGAATTGAAAATGACGAGGATTATACCATACTTGAGCTCAATGCCAGACTCGACAGTGGCGACCCTGCCGGCATAAGGCACTACAATGATATGTTAAGGTTCCTGGAGGAAGACGGGGTTATTGACAGGGAGAATTATGAGAAGCTCGGTACTATGATGGATATCGAAAACTTCGCCACCTACCAGATCGCAAACATCTATGTGATGAATACCGATTGGCCCGGGAACAATATCCAGTACTGGAGGGCAAACAGTGATTATGACCCGGATGCCCCTTACGGCCTGGACGGCAGGTGGAGATGGCAGGTGTTTGACATGGATTTCGGGTTCGGACTGTTTTACAACTACGTGCCGGGTTTTCTTGACATGTCGGCACATAACACCCTGCAGTTTGCCCTTGCACCAAACGGGCCTGCCTGGCCAAATCCCCCATGGTCAACATTTCTTTTCAGGAAACTTAATGAAAATGAATCATTCCGGAACTATTTCGCCATACGTTTCGCCGACCTTTTGAACACTGCTTTCAGGGAGGATGTAGTTTCAAAGCGGCTGGAGGAATTCAGGGATTTATACAGGCCGGAGATAGCCGAGCACATTCATCGCTGGGGTAAGCCGGGCAGCATAGATCGTTTTGAATCAGCTGTGAAAAGGATGAATGATTTCGGAGGGCAGAGGCCAAAGCATATGCGCCGGCATCTTGCCGAAGAATACAGGCTGGGCCCCGCTGCAGGTCTAAACATCATGATACTCCATCCGGACCAGGGAAATATCAGGGTAAACACAGTTGAGGTCGGGCAGAGTGAAGAACAGTGGTCTGGTATTTACTTTGAGGGCATGAAGATGGAGCTTGAGGCACTTCCTGTACCTGGTTACCGTTTCAGCCACTGGGAGGGAGTAAGTAATAAATCCTCCACCAGGACAAACTTTATATTTGAGGGCGAAACCGATATTGCAGCATACTTCCAGGACGCCCTCCTGCATTTCTGGCACTTCAATAATCTGCCCGAAGGTGAAATAATGGCCGTTGAGGCTGATTTCAGCGCCAATGAAGGGGCCGTGATAACATATCCGGGCCAGGGCGAAGGGTATATGGACCGCACAGACGGCATCCTGCTAAATTCACATTTGCAGGCACCGGCTGGTTACGGACTCAGGGTGCGTAACCCTTCAGATACAAGGGAGCTGATCCTGGAAACCCCTTCAACAGGTTACAGGGATATAGTCCTGTCCTTCGCCCTGAGGCGAACGGCAAATGGCGCAAGGCAGCAGGCAGTTTATTACTCGACCGACGGAGGAGAAAACTGGACACATATGGGCGAGATTTACAGCATCGAAGAGGAATATGCTGTTCACAGCTTTGATCTCAGCGAAAAAGAAGAAGTAAACGATAACCCTGAGCTACAGTTCAGGATAGTGTTTAAAGGAGAAGAGGCGGGCAATGCAGATGGCAACAACCGTTTTGACAATATTGCAGTCAGCGGTATATCGGCCGAAATAAAGCTCAGCCATTACCAGCCTGCGGAAGGCTTTGAGAATGAAAAGTACCGGGGGCATTACTTCACAACATCAGGGGGGGCACCCCCCTATCAATATGAAATAGTTTCAGGAGAGCTCCCGCAAGGCATGATACTGGGTTCAGGCGGGTTTCTCTCAGGCACACCCTCGGAAAACGGTACCTTCATGTTTGCTGTTAGATCAACTGATTCGGAGGGTAATGAAGCCAAAAGGGATTACACCCTGGAGATAAATTTCATGGCACTGATTCATTTCTGGCACTTCAACAATCTGCCTGAGGGAAACCTTTCCCTTGTTGAGTCAGATTTCTCCATTGGGGGTGGGAAGGCTGGTATTACATATCCCGGGACAGGGGCGGGCTATATGGACCGTACCGACGGAAGCCTGCTAAACATCAGGTTAGGCTACGGTGCAGGCTATGGCCTCAGGGTAAGGAATCCTTCCGATACAAGAGAGCTGGTGATAGCAGCACCATCGACCGAATATGAAAATCTGAGGTTTTCATTTGCAGTTCATCGAACAGCAAACGGTGCGTGGCAACAGAGGCTGTATTACTCTCCTGACCTTGGAAGCAACTGGACAATGATAGATGAGTCATACGGGATAGGGATGGACTATGATATCCTTGAGTTTGACCTCTCGGATTACAAAGAGGTTAACAATAACCCTGATCTGAAGCTGAAAATAGAGTTTATGGGAGAGGAAGCCTCAGGTGATACGGGCAATAACCGGTTTGACAATATTTCCCTGGAAGGGTTAAGGTACAATGTGCCCGCCGGTGAAATCCCGCATAACACATCAAGTCTGGGACAGAATTATCCAAACCCCGTTACCAGTCTTACAACTATACCGGTAGGGCTCAAACAGGGCGGAAGGGTAAGGATTGATATTTTCAGCTCCAGAGGCATACACATTGCCAATATAGTTGATTTAAAGCTAAGTCCTGGCGATCATGAATTTGTTTTTGACGCCAGCCGGCTAAAAACAGGCATATATATCTACCGGATGCAGAGCCCGGGAATGGTCCAGAGCCGCCGGATGATCATTGTCAATTAACCAGGATAAAAGATCCTTGCATACCTGCCATCTTCAGTCCTGAGTATGTAGTAACCGGGAGATAATACCGGAAGATGCAGTATGCCGGAATTTTCCCAACGGGTTATAAGTCTTCCGCTGGTGTCGAAAAGGCTGATGTTTTCCTCTTTAAGCAGGTAAATGGTTCTGCCGGTTACAGGGTTTGGATATACAAACAGCTCTTCCCTCCCACCCGCACCGGGATCAGCGAAGCCTTTCAACACTATGTTGTCAAAACGGTTATTGCCACTCTGCCCTGCCGATTCAGGCCCCAGGAAAAAGATCCTGAACATAAGGGAGGGGTTATCTCCGGCATTTTCAAGATCTCTGAGATCAAATGTCTGCACCTGGTAATCAGTAGTTATCCTGTAGGGAGGCCCCACACTCTCCCAGTTTAAACCCCCATCGGCTGAATATTGAAGTAACTGCCACCCTGCCCCGTTGGATGTACGGTGCACTGCATATGACAACCACAGGTGATCAAAACCGGTGCTGGATGCAGAGAACCGTAGTTCTCGCCTGTTTGAAGGGTTTCTCACCCTTAGGCCGTAACCAGCTGAAACTCCTGACCGGCTGTTGAGTTCGCTTCCTTCGACCCTGTCAATCCATGCGTCACCCTCTCCGGGATAGCAGATATAGGCAATTTCTTTACCGGCACTGTAATCGGCAAAAATAGTATCGGGCGAACCTCCATCCATGTCATTGAAGTGCCAGAAATGAACAAGATCATCTCCGAAAACCCTTATCCTGAAACTCCTGCGCGAATATTGCTTCTCTGCATCCCTTACTTCCACCTCAAAGGAATAGCTCCCTTCATTTGCGGGTTTCCCGGTTATATGGCCCCCATCAGACAGCTGCAACCCTTTTGGCAAACTTCCAGAAACGACCTCATAAATGAATGGGGCTTCCCCATAGGCGGCTTCAAGCCGGGCAAGGTAATCTGAACCTTTCTTTCCCGGGGGGAGTAATGTATGCCTGAAGCCAAGCCTCTCTTCACTGACAGAAATATTGTCGAATACAGCTCCTGTGCCATCCTTATCTGAATTTGACACACTCAGCTCTATCTTTACCATTAGGTCGGGGTTATTTGCGGTCCAGCCTATACCTGCAAGTTTGTTCTCATAAAGCCTGTACTCTGTGGTCAGCATTACTTTGGGATTAATCAGTTCCCAGTTTTTGCCTCCGTCAGGAGAAACATATACTGATTTGAGTATTTTTCCACTACCCAGGACCTTTGCGGCATATGAGAAATTTAGGTTTTTGTGTCCTGTGGTCGGAGTGGAAAATATAATTTCACTGCTTCCCTGCCCTCCCTTAACAAGTAAAGCCCGGCCGCTTCCGGATCCGCGGCGTTCATTAATTTGCGAGCCGTCATCAACAACCCTTAAATTGCCTGCTGCTCCGGTGATCAGAAATGCGTCAGGATAAAAAAGGCTGTGATCTGCAATAACAGTGTCAGGGGCATAACTTTCTGTGAGGCTGTTGAAATCCCAGTAATGCAGTAGTCCGTCCCTGAATACCGCCGTAATACTGGTATCGCCCTTAAGGTCAATACTGGTACGGGCCGGACTGCCTCCGGGCAACCCGATCCAGTGGCTGAAGATCATTCCCTCACCCGGTATTGCTTCCACTTCTACAGGCACGCCCTTAAAATATATCCCCTCCCAATTTGCCGGATCCTTCACACCGGAAAGTTCGCCGCTTATCTCAATACTGTTTATTCTTATTCTTCCCCTTGCAGGATCGGTATTCAGATTTACCCTGGCGGTACCGGGCAAGTCAAATAGATCCATTATCTCCCCTCTTTGAAGGCCGGGACGTCTTTTAATAAAGTCCCTTATATGAGAGCTGCCCTCCACCGGATTAACCCCCCAGCGGTCCATGTCGTGCAGAGCTTCACCTATTACGGCCTGAAGTCTGTTATCAAGAAGAGCTGCTCCATGTGAGGGCAGAAAATCGGAATTCATCATATCTGCAAAACGATTTATGAAGTTTCGCCTGAATTTCTCATTCTCCATCATACCCAACAGCATTGCAGATGCCTCTGCTGAAGGATCCATGACATCTGTAAGTAGCATGTAATTAACATCTGTAAAGGCATTGTCAAGATCCCAGACCAAAACCCTCCACTTGCCATCCTTAAAAGGGTCAGGGGCAGTTTCCCTGACCCTCCAGAGGCGAAAATGCTTGCTGCCTGGGTTATCCCTACCTCCCCAGTCGGCATTGGCCAGATATATCATGCCAATGTAGTAATCAATATAGCTGTCGATATCAAGTTTTGTAGCAAGAAGGCCGAACTTCTCATTATCTGCCATATCATTCCCGGTAATGAAACCATACATTTGGTCAAAAAAACCGGCATCCTCCTGCCGGCCTTCCTCAATCTGATGATAGTCAACAGGCCTGTATGGAGAGTTTAGGATTATTACATTATCCGGGTCAATATCATACTCATATGCAATATGATACCTGTCCTGGCGATCCCTTATGTTAACCAGACCCCAGTAGACCCCGTTAATAAAATGCACTGCCGGAAATGCCCTCTGCACACCGACATTCATACCGGCCATCATATCCTGTGCAACAACATCCCTGATCACCTGTGTTGCATTGCCCCCGCTTCTCAGCAAAATGCGCTTGAAAACATCTGAATCCCCTTCAACAGGCCCGGGCCGGCCAAGGCCTGGAAAGAAAACATGCCTGATATCGTTTTCCGTATCATAAATGTTACGGGCATACAACCTCAGAGACTTTTTCCTGTTTGAGCGGCTCCAACCTCCATGTATCCTGATACCAAGGCCCTGCTTAAATTCAAGCTCCCCACGGGGGCTAAACAGCTCAATGTGGGCCTCCCTTTCCCAGTCAGGACCGCGGTATCCCCAATTTGCCGGGGCAGCCGGCCAAACTGGGTCGGCAGGATTATTTTCCCGCCAGGTATCAAAGGCCCTGCCAGCAACATAAATCCCCCGGTAATAGTCAAAAAGAGAGGTATCGGGCAGACTGACCGATATTACAGGCAGTCCGAAACGTTCATGAACCATCTTGCCTACCAGGTAAGTATTGGTTACCACAGGGCTTGGCAGATAACCCTCGCTGAAAGCCCTTGCCCTGACAATTCTGGCCCGCATCACATCTCCTGCAGGAAGCTCTGGCTGCGGTGTGAATGATGTATTTATACCGGCAATACCTTCTCCAGCACTCATTTCACCAATAAGTACAGGGTTTATGTATGGGTGAGACTGAAAAAAGCCTTCTGCGAAAGGGGCCGGGCTGTCATGCGGGTGCATGGGATACCCATTCTTATACTGAAAAGTGCTTCCCGCGGTATTTAAAGGGTCAGGGACAGATCCGTCAAGTGTAAAATATATCCTGGCCCCTTTTTCAGCTTCAAGCCCAAGCATGAAGGAGGCAGAATAAAAACCCCCTTCATGGGTAAAACCCGGGGGTTCAAGGATGTCTTTGTATGCTGCACCTGTATTCGGGGCTCCGGGCGTAGGCCTGTCAAAGAAATACCACTCTTTTCCCTCTCCCGGTTTACGGCCTATGGAAATATCAGTTGGTATACTGGTCGGCTCCAGCAAGTCAATCATCTCCCCTCCTGGACCAGAAATAAGAACCTCCTCCCCACTGGTGTCGATCGAGAAAATGGTGTGAAGTGAATATTTATCCTCTTTCCGGTTTTTTCCTGATGCCCATACCAGCAGATATTCATCAGGCTCTATGATAACATCTGGAAAGGTCCACCTGAAAGGATCATTAAAATTGTCTGACAAACCAAAGCCCTTTAGGTTCAATGACTGACCCCCAAAATTGTGGATCTCTATCCAGTCGGAGAAGTCTCCGTCCTCATCACTTATGGTTGATGAGTTGGAGGCCATTACCTCGTTTATCATTATATCCTGCGGGAGAGTGCGCAAGGGAAGGCCCAGCACAAAAACCAAAAGAAGGGTCAGGCTATTTCCATACATATTGAACATATTTCAGGGCCTCTTACAGAGCATATCCAACAGCTCTGAATAAACTTTGTGTACCGGAAGGCCCATCACATTGTGGTACGAGCCCTGTATCCCGCTTATCCCGATATACCCGATCCACTCCTGGATTCCATAGGCTCCTGCCTTGTCAAAGGGGGAGCAGCTGTCAATATAGTATCTTATTTCGTCACTCCTGAGCTCTCTGAAACTGACAAGGGAGTAGTCGTGAAATATCCTTTCATCATCCAGTTTTCGCATGCATACACCCGTATACACCTCATGTGTACTGCCTGAAAGGGCTGTCAACATTTTGAAGGCTTCGCTTTCGTCGCCGGGTTTGTTTATAATATCCCCTTTGTGCACCACTATTGTGTCGGCTGTAATAACCAATTTACCGGGGTCTTTCAGCTCCTGTTCAAAACATGCCGCCTTTTGTCTGCAAAGGTATTTTACAACCTCCAAAGGGGGCAGGTAACCAGGGAAAACTTCTGGCACAGGCCTTGCCATGACACGGAAAGGGATCCTTGCACCTTCCATCAGGAGTTTTCTGCGGGGCGACTGGGATCCTAATATTATATCATATCTGCCGAAACAGTCAAGACACTTCATATCTGATTACTGTTTACCAGTGGAAGCCATCATCATCAAACCAGGTACCATGTACTTTCATCACCTGCTCAATTACATCGCGCACACAGCCCTGTCCGCCATTAAAGGAGGATATATAAAGTGATATCTCCTTAATCTCCTCAACAGCGTCGGCAGGGCAAACCGGGAGACCTACACTTTTCATCACCTTATAGTCGGGTATATCGTCGCCCATATATAATATCCTTGATGGATCAAGGCCCTCCTTTTTGATGATAGTCTCAAACACCTCAAGCTTGTTTCCGATACCAAGATGCACGTCATTGATACCCAGTAGTTTGAAACGCTTCCTGACAGCCTCGCATCTTCCGCCGGATATCACAATTATCCGGTATGACTTTCTTTGTGCCAGCTGCAGGGCATATCCGTCCTTCACATTCATGCTCCTAAGCATATCTCCCTGACGGCTGAGCAATACCGTGCCGCTTGTCATTACACCGTCAACATCAAAAACGAATGTATCAATTTTGGAAAGTAGTTGTTTATAATTGGTCATTGCAAAATACTGATGGGTTATATTGATTTATCTTTATTATGCATCCTTCTGATGCTCTCGCTTATAATTTCATACATTCTCTTATAGTCCGGATCGGCTGACAAAGATTCAATGTGCCTGTCCATTATCTTACGGTTATCCCTTATGGCTGGTCCTGTCTGCATCTTAGACGGGTCACCCTGACTTGCTTTCCTGGCTGTTTCAATTATCAGGGGTACCATCAGGTCAAAGCCCAGCCCATTCCTGTTAAGCAGGTCAGATGAAACTGTGTACATATGATTAACAAAATTACATGCAAATACAGCAGATATGTGCAATACACGTCTCTGCTCCCCGGAGATCCATTCATACCTGTCGCTCAGCCTGGAGGCCAGGGCCGACAAGTTCTCCCTGTCTGCATCCTTAGACGCTTCAAGGCATATAGGTACACTGGAGAAATCAACTTCAACATCCCTGGAAAATGTCTGCAGGGGGTATATAACACCCCGCCTGTCGCTGGCCGGGGCCAAAACATCCATATCGGTGCTTCCTGATGTATGAACCACAAGTTTACCCTTATGGGGAAATACCTTTGCAAGCTCTCCGATAGCATCATCAGTAACAGCAATGACGTAAAGCCCGGCTTCGCTGTCTATATCACCGTATTTTGTTGTATAGCCGCAGTTAAGCAGGGCAGCCAGACCGGATGCACTTTTCTCGCTGCGGCTGTATACCTGTAGAATGTCCAGGCCTGCGTTCCTTAATGCCTTTCCAAGATGCGTGGCCACATTTCCGGCACCAAGGAGCACAATTTTGTCTGTCCCGCTTGTATTCATCTTTATTAAAAGGTTTTTGCGATCCTGGCTTCCCTTCTCAATTTACGGAATGATATCCAGAGGCCGGCCAGCAATATTAAAATACTGGCCCACAACAGGTTGATCAGCGGAAATATCACAGTTTTAATTATAATGAAATCCGGCTGCTCCTCATACACCTCAAGGTAAATGGTATATGGCTCATCCAGGGGCCGGGAAAACCTGAATTTAAGGTCAAGGTCCCTTATGGTATGGTCTTCATGAATTACTGAAGATTCACTGACAATATATGAAGGGCTGATATTGTATATTTCTCCGTAGTGAGTTTCAAGCGAAAGCACCGCACTTACCCTCAGCCCTTCATTGCCGCCCTGCCCCTTGTCAATTTCAAGATCTTTGAAAAATAAATGGTTATTGTTCAGATGAGCGGTATCCCCAACCGAAATCACCATCTCCTCTATGAGTGTAAACGGCTCGTTATTATCTCTTTCCGAAAGGTCCGCAAAGCTTACATAGGTAAATATATCCCTGAACGGATACACCCTGGCATAAGGTTCGTAAACATTACCCATCCTCTCGTTTAACAGTACGGAAGGATAAGATGTAAATACACGGTAAAGGTCTCCTTCCCGGTTCTTTTTGAGAAAATCGACATGGTATATGATACGGTCACCGTCAATACTGCTTCCGGAGTAACTTACGTGGTAATCACCCATTGGCAGTACCTCATCCCTGATAAGCAACAGGTTCTCGGTTTCGGAGAAGTTCTCGCCCAGGAAGTAACCGGATGTATTCTCTGAAATTGTTGTCTTTTTTGAAAAGGTTAGCAGAACTGCAAGCAAAAAGAGTGAAATGCCCAGATGAGTTACCGCTCCGCCAACACTTATATACTTCCTTTTAAAGCGGAGCAACATATCAAGGGATGAGAACAAGGCAAAAAGGGAAGCAAACAGCATCATAATATGACCGGTACCACCGATGCCATAAAATGCCAGCAATAGTATCCCGGCAACCAGTGCAGCTATGACAGAAAAGCTTATCAGGCCAGTGAACCTGCGTATATCATTGCTGCCCCAGCGAAGAAAATGGGTCAGACCCACAAGAAGGGCTATTACTACTGCAAATGGCAGCTGCCATGTATTATAGTGTGATACAACATTGGCAGGAGGTGACAGGTCCGAACCAATCACTTTATTGATAACCGGTACAGAGGTGCTGAATATAATCTGGAAAGCTGACAACACCAGAACAAGTGAAGCCACAAACATCCAGAAGTCGCGTGCGAATACTTTCTCACTCTCCTTTGCCGGCAGTTTGGAATAATTTCGCAAAAGCAATACCAGTCCTGCTACAAGCAGGGTGAAGAGATAGATAAGTATATGCCACCCCATTCCATCCCGGCCAAATGAGTGTACGGAGGTTTCACTCAGAACACCGCTCCTGGTCAGATAGCTTGCATATACCACAAAAACATAGGCCAGAATTGCAAACAAAAATGCAGGGAAATAGGTATGTCTTTTTTTTCTTGCAACGAGCATGAGGTGAAGTGCCGCAACTATGATAAGCCAGGGTACCAGGGATGCATTCTCTATTGGATCCCAGGCCCAGAAACCACCAAAAGTAAGTGACTCGTAGGCCCAGACACCGCCGAGAAGTATGCCGGCCCCGAGAAAGAATACCCCGAGTACCGTCCATGGTAATGCAGGCCTAATCCAGTCGTGGAACCTCCCCCTCCACATACCTGCCAGTGAAAAACAGTAAGGTACGAGCACTGCGGCATACCCTATGAATGTAACAGGCGGGTGCGACAGCATCCAGAAATTCCGCAACAAGGGGTTAAGTCCGTTCCCGTCGGTTATAAGCGACAGGTAGTTTGGATTATGGAAAAAATGATTGTCAACGTTCTCGGGTGCAAGCCTCAACAGAAGAAAAGGGTCCATACCAATGCTTGCACCCTGGAAACGTATACCCAGAAGCATACTGACCATGAATACCTGACAAGCAGAGAATATGGTCATTGTATGCATCTCCCACTGGCGGGAATACCTGATCAAAAATATACCGAAAACTGCCTGTGCAAGAACCCAGAAAAGCAAACTCCCCTCCTGTCCGGCCCAAAAACTGGCTAATCTGTATCCAAGGGGCAAACCGTTTTCCATATGGATCCAGACATATCGATATTCGTAAAACCTGCTCAGTAAAATATACAAAAGCATTAATGAGGCAATCGCAATCATCAATGAGTGAAACCTGAATGCCTTCCTGGCCCAGCTTCTCCACAGTCGGTAATCTATTCTGTCGGTAGAGGTAGCTCTGTAGTATGAAAACGCCGCGAAAATTGCTGAAAAGAATGCCAGAAAAATGGCAAAACGGCCCACATACCCCCAAAAAAGGTTTTCGCCGATATATTGTATATCCATGAATTATTAACTAGTTTATACAAAAGTAAATGAATTTTTTATTTAGGAAATTCATTCCGATAACTGCCTTAATTACTTCCTTTTTATTATCATTTCAGAGGCATTTACCTGAGGGCCGCTTATTTTCAGAAGGTATAACCCGCTCTGGCTTCCGGCACCGTTAAGTCCGATGATATAACGGCCCCCCTGATCCGGAATCAACCTGCTGCTTTTCACCAATCTTCCCTGTATGTCAAAAACTCTCAACAGGTGCTCAACAGATATACCCCTGCCAATATCAATCGTGAATACATCATTGAAAGGATTCGGATATATGACAATATCATCGGGGTAAGTCAGGGTTGCTTCGAGCGGTTTATCCTCAATCATACTGTAGTAGTCCGCTGCCCTGAATGTATTGCCGGTCATTGTTTCAAGGTCTTCAGCCAACTGGACAGCAAATGCCAGGCTCAGGGTATCGCCCGGGGCCAGTATGTGTGGTCCGCTGCCTATCAGTGAAGAGATACTGTTATCCTCTTTGTAACTTCCTGCTTGCATACGGTTTGAGGTAAGCGCGGTAAACTTCTTAAAGTCTGTAAACCCATTGTTTATCCTTATACTCCCTCCACTACCCTGGTTGTCAAAGGCATAATGCCTGAGCGGCATGTGGTTGAGAAGCTGCAATCCCGCGTAATTCCCCCCTTCTTCTGAATAACTGTAGGCAAGCCTGGTTGCCACATCGATTGCAGCCCTGTGCTGTTTATTGTCCCTCAGAACCCAGTCGGCAAAAAACCCGATATAAAGGGATCCAAACTCTACTGCTGACTCATTTATTATATCATAGTCAATTATGAAGAAATCTTCAGGTACATCATCATTCCAGAAATATGCATTGTAATTGACAACAATACCAAGGGGTCTTTTGCCGCTTTCAGAGAGATCAGACAGGCTTCCGCTGACCTTTACCGGAGCAATGGGATTATCATAGCTTATAACGGGAAGTGTAAGAGGATGCAGGCTGTTGCTGAAGCTGGCTGAATCAGCGCCATAGATATTGTCTGCAACCTCAAATACACTGTTGGCTATAAGAATTCCTGCACAACTTACTGCTGTATAACCGTTTCTGTAGATCAGCCCCCTGCCCTGGGAGTAGTCAGGATAATTGAAGCCAATTGCACCTCTGGATGATATTGTAGTGCTAATTGGCCCGGCATCAATATTCACATAGTCTGCGTTAAGTATCCTGCTGAACGACTGCCTGCCTGCAAGCCGGTTATCAGAGTCATAAAACCGAAGGGTGAACACAACATCGTGGTTTGCAGGAATATCTCCGGAAACACTTATTATAAATGGATCTTCAGTATTATCAAAGGTCTCGTATGTTGAAAGTGGCCCTATAAACAAAGTGTCTGAGAGAACCTCTGTCAATTCGCAATCAGTTTCGAGTACGGCCCTTAAGATTCCTGACGACGACAGCAGGTTCTTCATCCTGAATGACAGATCAAGTTGCTGTCCTGGTCTAAGCGATAAAAACTCATCCTCAGGCTGAAGGTATTCACAGACTGTGATATAAGGGCGGTGATCCTCTGTCAGTGAACGAAAAAGGTTGATGCGTCCATACCCGAGCTGCCCCCGGTATTCACCGTTGTCTTCAACTTCATCTGTGCTGTCGGCCGTTATCTTCATCAAGGCGGCTATCTGCATTGCATCCATCTCAGGAAAGAATGACCTCAGTATCGCAGCTGCTCCGGCAACTACTGGCGCTGCCATAGAGGTACCTCCCGAAAACAAATAAGTGTCGTTTACCCAGGTTGACAACATCCTTACCCCGGGTGCGGTAAGATCAACATACGGGCCGTAACTAGAAAAACCTGTTTTGCTGTCAAGGCTGTCAACAGCTGCAACACTCAATACATTCTCCAGTGAAGCAGGATAAAATGGGTCATCATTCCCGGAATTTCCTGCAGCAGCAACCACAAGCGCATCCTGGTTCAATACCGCATAGTCGATTATATCACTGGCAAATGGACCCGGGTTGAAGTGACTGCCCCATGAGCAGTTTATTACTGATGCACCCTGGTCGGCAGCATAAACAATGCCCTCATAAGCCCTCACCAGCCGGCCGAACTCATCATCGACCTTGACGGGCAGGAACTTCGAATGGTACCCTACACCTGCAATTCCAATCCCATTATCGGGGGTTGCTGCAGCAATGCCGGAAACGTGCAGCCCGTGCGCTGAATTATTGAAGCTTGGGTCATTGTTCCCCTCGCCAAGATCCCAACCGTAAAAATTGTCAACATACCCGTCCCCGTCTGAATCCTCACCATTTACCGGGTCATTATAATTGTATTTGATCGCTTCTGCAAGATCGGGGTGAGTCAGTGAAACACCGGTGTCAACTATCCCTATCACTGTATTTGTATCACCCCGGCTTATTGCCCAGGCACTGAATGCTTCAATACTCTCAAGGTAATACTGGTCGGGGAGCAGTGGGTCGTCCGGATAATGCATATCTGGAACTTCGTATGTAAAATTCATAAGCTCCGGCAAATAGCGTTTCTGAACATATTCAACCATACCTGTTGAAGCTATCTCCCTGATAAGCTCATTGGCCGACCTGTCGCTTCCTGTAACAACTTCATAAATCCTTGAAAGGTCGGCAAAAGGCCTTCCCGAAGGATGGTATTTTACCGCAGGGGCTCTGTGATCCGGAAATAACCTGTACGGCCCGTCAAGGGCCTTTTGATTGAAAATTCCCGACAGCAGTAGTGGCAGTCCTTTTTCATCCTTCTGTACACCATGCAACCCCTCCCTTAACTTGAATATTACATGCCCCGGCAAAACTGCACTGCCTTCACCCTCATAACGGGATGGGGCTTCTGCCGTTGACTGAAGCAGCGGAAAAAGAGAATATAAAAGGACAATAACCAATATCCGTTTCACATAGATTGACATTATCGCTCTGTTATGTGTTCAGGTCTTTGTAGCAGGGCACATGGTCAAGAAAGAGCCAGGTTCCGGCCCCGGTTTCTCTTTTGCAGCAGTAGTGCTCCATTCCGTTTGTAACCACCAGGTAGGATACACCAAAACCATAGTTGTAGCCAGCTATCTGGTCAAAAACCTCCTTTGTTATCTTTATACCGGCAGCCTTGCACTCAATTATCATTAGTGGCTTTCCTGACCTGCCGAATACTATCGCATCAGCCCGTTTAGGCAATTTATTGTACCTGAGCCCCGCCTCAACTGCAATAAGCGCCTTTGGGTATCCCCTTTCAATACTAAGCCACCACAGAAAGTTCTGTCTTACCCATTCCTCGGGTGTAAGCTTTACATAAGCCTTGCGGAAAATATCCCAAACATATGGTTTACCGTCCTTGTCAATGATTTTTATGGGAAAGTCCGGAAGGTTAAGTTCTTGCATATTAATTCAGGCCGCAGTGGCGATGACAGTCTATATACAAATATACGTGAATAATTCTTCCTGGAAATAAGAAGCGTTTCCTTAAATATTGGCAAAACAGGTAATGGGTTATAATTATTCACTATTTTTGCTCAAGTCAAATCTTTTCCAATGCCGGAACTCGATAACAAAAGCATACTGAGGGATATACGCAATAAGGTACTTTACCCTTTATATTTCCTGATGGGAGAAGAGACATACTTTATTGATGTAATTGCCAATGAACTTGAAGACAATGTGCTTACGGAATCAGAAAAGGAGTTCAATCTGAGCATTCTATACGGCAAAGACACAGATGTCTCCACAATTATAAGCACTGCAAAAAGGTATCCCATGATGGCAAGCCACAATCTTGTGATCATAAGGGAGGCACATCACATTAAAGACATTGATGGTTTTTTGCCATACATTACCAACCCGCTTGATTCAACCATACTGGTTATATGTTACAAATACAAGAAAATAGACAAAAGGAGCAAGCTTTTCAAATCAATGAATAAGGCCGGGGTTATCTTCCACGGCAGGAAACTTTACGACAATCAGGTGCCTGGATGGATTGCAGCTTATGTGAAACAAAACGGTTACAATATATCCCCGCCGGCGATGCAAATGCTTGCCGACCACCTTGGATCAGATCTTGGCAAGATAGTCAATGAATTAAAGAAACTATTTATCAACCTGAAAAAGGGCAGCGAGATAGACAAAAGGGCAATAGAGGAGAACATCGGGATCAGCAAGGATTATAATATTTTTGAGTTTCAGAATGCCCTCGGAGCCCGTGACAGCAAAAGGGCATTCAGGGTTGCAAAATACTTTGCAGATAATCCGAAGTCAAACCCATTTGTTATGACCACCGGGGTTTTATACCAGTTTTTCTCGAAGGTACTTCTGTACCACAGCCTGAAAGACAAAAAACAGCAAAGTGCAGCATCTGAACTGGGAATACACCCTTTCTTCGTAAAGGACTACGAAATGGCTGCAAAGAACTACAAGCCTGAAAAGATTCTGCGGATCTTCTCAGAAATGAGGGATTATGACCTCAGGTCAAAGGGCCTTGGCAACGAAACTACCGGCAGCGGTGAACTTTTGCGGGAACTCACTTACAAGATACTTAACTAAAAACGCGTAAACCAAATAAATGCCGTTATGAATTTCTGGCTGGTAAAGAGTGAACCATCTGAGTATTCGTGGGAGAGATTCAAAAAGGAAGAACACGCAACGTGGGAAGGCGTAAGGAATTACCAGGCCAGAAACAACCTGAAGTCGATGAAGAAAGGCGACCTGGTGCTGTTTTATCACAGCGTTTCAGACAGGAGTGTAATTGGGATAGCAAAGGTCGTCAGGGAGTCTTACCCCGACCCTACCGCCGGCGACAACAAGGGCTGGGTAGTGGTTGACCTGGTTCCTGAAAAAGACCTTGAAAAGCCCGTCAGCCTTTCAATGATAAAGTCAGACCCCAGGCTTGCAAACATTGCCCTGATAAAACAGGGCAGACTTTCAGTAATGCCTCTGAAACGGGAGGAGTTCGATGCGATCGTAGAACTGGGCTCCCGATAATTATAAAAAACTAAGGCAATGAACATCCTGGACATTGTAATCGCGGTGATCCTTTTGCTTGGAGCGGCAAGGGGGTTTCAGAAAGGCTTCTTTCACGAGGCAGCAACTCTGGTGGGCCTTGTAGCCGGTGTCTTTATCGCCATATTGGCCGCCAATATCGTTGCCAACATATCAGAAAACCTTTTTGAGTGGAATATTCAGCTGGTCAGGGTAATTGTATTCATTATTGTATTCATTATAGTTGTTGCCCTGATACGCTTGCTGGGCGCAATGCTTACAAGCCTTTTCAAGGCTCTTCTGCTGGGATTTGTAAACAGGCTTGCCGGTTTTGTTACGGGAGGGGTGAAATGGGGGCTTATACTGGCCCTTCTCTTTATGCTGATAGAATTTACTGACACAACAAACAGAATTATATCCGAGGAAACAGTATCCGGAAGCCTGCTTTACCCCCTTCTGGAAAGGCTTTACCTGCTTATAACAGATGCAATTGGGTTTAATGCGCTTGGCTGATTTTCCGGTTCACGCATTATCCTCAATACTATGTGCAGCCTCTTTTAACAACCTCCATGCCAGTTCGACATGCATTTTAGATGTTGCCCTCTGCCCAACAGACATCCGTATGCAGTATTTGCCTCCCAGTACAGTATGGGTCATAAAGACACGACCGGATGAGTTGACCCTTTCCAGTATCTTACGGTTAATACTGCTCAATTCCTTTTCAGTGTATGTTCCATCGGGTATGTACCTGAAGCAGACAAGACTCAACCTCACAGGGGCGAGCAGCTCAAAATTATTCTCCTTGCCTATCCACCTTCCGAACTCTGCGGCCAGATCAATATGCCTTCTGACCATTTCCCTTATGCCCTCAACTCCATATGAACGCAGTACAAACCACAGCTTAAGGGCGCGGAACCGCCGCCCCAGCTGAATCCCCCAGTCACGATAATTCTTTACGGCATCATCGGCCGCTGTTTTCAGGTATTCAGGCTGTATGCCGAGTGTTTTAACCAGTATGTCAGGGTCACGGACAAAATATGCCGAACAGTCAAAATTGGTAAGCATCCACTTATGGGGATTGAAGACAAAGGAGTCGCACTTTTCAGTTCCCTTCATAAAGCCGCGGTTATCCTGATCTACAGCAGCAGTACCGGCAAATGCCGCATCCACATGCAGCCATATACCGTAACGGCTGCATATATCTGCTATTTCATCAACCGGATCCATTGCCATTGAAGAGGTTGTACCCAGGGTGGCAACAACACAGGCAGGTTTCAGGCCCGAAGCAATATCATTTTTAATGGCCTGCTCAAGTGAATCAGGGCACATTGAAAAGTCTCCGCGGGTATCCACCCTCCTGAGATTGTCGCTTCCGTAACCAGCTATCTTTACATCCTTTTCAATACTGGAATGGGTTTCCGTACTGGCATAAACTACAAGGGGCTCACGCACACCCTCTCTGTTTGACAAAAACCCGGTTGCTGACTCCCTGGCCGACAGCAGTGCACAAAGTGAAGCTGTTGAAGCCGTATCCTGTATCACACCCGTAAATGAATCAGGAAGGCCAGTCATCTGCCTCAGCCACTCCATTACTCTCTGTTCAAGTTCTGTTGCAGATGGAGAGGTCTGCCAGCTCATGCACTGGACTCCAAGGCCTGCGGTAAGCAGTTCGGCCAAAATTGAGGCCGGACTGTTATTGGCGGGGAAATATGCGAACCATCCGGGGTGCTGCCAGTGGGTGATTCCCGGCATGATGATGTTCCTGAAATCCATAAAGATCTTATCCATCCCTTCTCCCTTTAAAGGGGGAGCAGAAGGTATGCGTGACATAATATCTCCAGGGCGGGTTTCGGGCGTTACCGGATATGACCCGGTATTCTCAAGATAATCAGCGAGCCAGTCAATGAACTCATGACCATGGCGGCGAAAAGATTCTTTGTCCATAAAGTAAAGCTTTATTGGTTGTAAGCTCTAACCAATCCGCCCTATTACTGCCTTAAAACGGCAGGTCATCATCCTGATCCATCGGCGGCAAATCATCATCCTGTGGAGGCGGAGTGTTTAAAAAATGGTCGGGTGTCTGACCCCGCGAAACATCTTCCCCTGATCCCTTTTCAGCCTTCCATGCCTTTACATCAGTATACCAGCGGCCATTGAACTCACGGCTTTCAACATTCACCGAAAAATTAACTTCTTCTCCTTCACTGATCCCGAACTGATCTATCTTATCCCCCCATACTGTTACACATACCTTACGGGGGTACTGACCACCAGTTTCAATAATATAATCCTGCTTGCGCCAGGGACCATTGCGGCCCTCTCCGCTCTGTTCGGGTAAAACTGAAATCACCCTTCCACTTATTTCCATATCGGCCATATCTTAAAAGAATTTAGGGAAAATGACAAAATTAATTCATTTCACCGAGTATGCAAATCATACAGTAAAGCCGCGAACTCCAAACGGTAGTTTGTCATTGCAGGCGATCACCAGTACATTTTCATTGGCCCACCTGAATTCCACTGACCCGTTTACATCAAGGCCTGCGGATCTTTCCAGCTCCGATTTTCCCATAAGCTCATTGTCTTTTAAAAACCTCGCTTCAAATTTTGAGGCATAGTAGGCTTCCATCACCACAAAATTACCGTTTATCATTCGCCATCTGCCCCTTCTGTCGGTTCTCCTAAGCTCATTGAACCTGGGCTGAAGCAAAAGCTGGCTGGTTTTCAGATATGATCCCTTTATTTCGCTTATATCCAGACTTACACGTAAATCACCTTTTACGGAAGCCTTCAGCGAAAATACCCCGAGTATTCTGGCCCCGCCTCCCAGCTTCCTGTCAAGGCTTAAAGTCCCGTATATAATACTTGCATCCGACCTGCCGTACCTCCACGTTTCCTCGGGCTCATCCGTCAGTATATCCCTGCCGTGACCAAGCAGCCTAAGGCTTTCAGGGTCAAGTATCGCCCCCGGCTCATAACGGGTATTGCTTAATGGAAGGATTCGCAATCCGGGAACATGTTTCCTGATAAATCTGTAAAAAAGCATACTTAATTTTTTTCTTATAATGCAAATATATTATTTATTTGACACTAGTGGCATTTATTTTTATCTATACTTATATTATATGCAAACAAATATCCTATTAGTTATGTCATATTATGCAAGTATCTGGTCTTTTTGAAAATTGTACCTTATTTTTGATAATTATACCAGGCTTGAAAAAGAGATATATGAAAAAGATTTCTCCTGATTATAACAATATGGAGTACAGGCGCACAGGCCGGAGCGGCCTCAGGCTTCCTGCACTTTCGCTGGGGTTGTGGCACAACTTTGGCGCCACCGACGACTACAATACAGGGCGTGAAGTAATTTTGAAAGCGTTTCAGTCAGGGATTACCCATTTTGATCTTGCTAATAACTACGGTACTCCCCCCGGCAGTGCCGAGGAGAATTTCGGAAGGATGATAGGTGGTGACCTTGCCTCTTACCGCGACGAACTGATTATTTCCACTAAGGCCGGATACAGAATGTGGGATGGCCCTTATGGCGACGGAGGCTCCAGGAAGTACCTGCTTAGCAGCCTGGACCAGAGTTTAAGGCGCATGAAGCTGGAATATGTCGACATCTTTTACTCACACCGGCCAGATGATGAAACTCCGATGGAGGAAACAATGATGGCCCTTGATCAGGCTGTACGCCAGGGAAAGGCTTTATATGCCGGTATCTCCAACTATACTGACAAGCAAACCAGAAAAGCCGCCGGGATAATGCAAAATCTCGGAACACCATTAATAGTTAACCAGATACGCTACTCAATGCTTGACCGCAGAGCAGAGTCAGGGCTGCTGGATACACTTGAAGAGCTGGGTACAGGCTGTATTGCTTTTTCACCGCTTGACCAGGGTTTACTCACGGCCAAATATCTTGATGGGATACCAGAAGGGTCAAGAGCCGGCAGACCCGACGGCTTCCTGCAGCCATCCCAGATTAGCAGGGAAAAATTAAATATTGTAAGGGAGCTGAATAAAATAGCCGCAAAAAGAGGCCAGAGCCTTGCACGTATGGCTGTCGCATGGCTTTTAAAAGACAGCAGGGTAAGCTCGGTACTTATTGGCGCCAGATCTATTTCCCAGCTGGAGGAGAACCTACAAAGTTTCAGCGACCCTGGATTTACTGACAATGAGGTAAAAGAAATAAACCAGATTTTTGAAACCAAATACTAATGAAGAACATAAAAAGGTTCATACTGCCAGTACTGATATTGGTACTGGCTACCTTAATGAAATCAGCAAGTGAAATCCGGCCAGCATTTATTGCTGAAGAGTTGTTCGGGCTGATGGGTATACTGGGTTCAATACTACTAATAGCAGGTATATCATGGGTTCTGATAGCAATAATCAGAACTATAAAGAAAAAGCTGGTCGAAGGTTTTGACATGAACGTCAGCGACAACCTAAGGATGAGGAAGCTGCACACACAGTACAACATACTGGAAAAAGTAATAGTGTTCATTCTGATAATTATTGCCCTTGGGGTAACCCTTATGCAGTTTGACGGAGTAAGGAGTATAGGGATCAGCATTTTCGCATCAGCAGGGATAGCGGGGCTTATAATCGGGCTTGCCGCACAGAAGGCGCTTGGCACTATCCTGGCGGGACTGCAGATAGCAATAACCCAGCCCATCCGGCTCGATGATGTCGTAATAGTTGAGAATGAATGGGGCTGGATTGAAGAAATAAATCTTACTTATGTAGTTATACGCATCTGGGATAAAAGGAGGCTGGTGGTGCCTTCTACATACTTTCTCGAAAGGGCCTTCCAGAACTGGACACGTACTTCTGCTGAAATACTGGGCACGGTGTTCATATATACAGATTACACTCTTCCCGTTGGTGCCTTAAGGGATGAACTCAGCCGTATCCTCAGGGAGAGCAGCAAATGGGATGGGAATGTCAATGTGCTCCAGGTAACAGATGCAAGGGAAAACACATTGGAAATAAGGGCTCTTATGAGTGCAGCCAACTCGCCGGAGGCATGGGACCTCAGGGTTTATGTTAGGGAAAAACTGATAGAGTATATTCAACGGGAGTACCCGCATTGCCTGCCTAAAACCAGGCTGGTTATGGACAAAAAACCAAATCAATAATATAATTCATATGTTGGAATCTGTAAATCCGGCCACAGGCAAAACAATAGCCAGATACGAAGAGCATTCGGCTGATGAGATAAATTCGATAACGGAGAATGCGGTTCATACGCAACAACTCTGGGAGGATGAAAGTATCGCCAGTCGCTCCGAAAAGATGAGAGTTGCAGCATACCTGCTGCGAAGGGACAAAGAGCGATACGCGGTAATGATAACTTCGGAGATGGGCAAGCCGGTTGTACAGGCACGCCAGGAGGTTGAGAAATGCGCAATGGTTTGCGAATACTATGCCGACAAAGCCGGAGATTTCCTCTTAAATGAGTATATAGAAACTGAAGCCAAAAGCAGCTACGTGGCATACCGCCCTCTTGGGGTGATACTTGGGATAATGCCCTGGAATTTTCCGTTCTGGCAGGTATTCAGGTTTGCCGTTCCGTGTATTATGGCTGGCAATACAGTATTGCTAAAACACGCCTCAAACGTATATGGCTCCGCCCTGGCTATTGAAGGCATATTCAGGGAGGCAGGTTTTCCTGAGAACCTTTTCGGCGTGCTGAAAATACCAGGAAAAAAGGCAGGCGACATCATAGGGAACCAGCATATTAAGGGTGTCAGCCTTACGGGCAGTGTTGGTGCAGGAAGGGCGGTTGCATCCAGGGCAGGATCAATGCTGAAAAAAACTGTTTTGGAGCTGGGCGGCAGCGACCCCTATATTGTACTAAGGGATGCAAATCTTGAAAATGCTATCGAAAAGTGCGTAAGCAGCCGCCTTATAAACAACGGGCAGAGTTGCATCTCTGCAAAACGCTTTATTATTGAGGAGAGCATCTACAGTGATTTTGAAGAGGGGTTCACCGAACTTATGAAAAGTAAGTTAATGGGCGATCCAATGAGTGATGATACTGATCTTGGGCCACAGGCAAGTACCGGGCTAAGGGACGAACTTCACCAGCAAGTTGCAGTGTCAGTAAAAAAAGGTGCCAGATGCCTTCTGGGAGGTACCATACCCGGAATAAAAGGTGCCTGGTACCCCGCAACCGTACTCTCAGGGGTAATGCCGGGAATGCCGGCATACGATGAAGAGACTTTCGGGCCTGCAGCTGCCCTGATAAGGGTAAGGGATGAGAAAGAGGCAATAGCAGTGGCCAATGACAGTGTATTCGGGCTTGGCGGTGCAATATTTACCGAAAACCTTGAAAAGGGCCGGAATATTGCCGAAAGGCTTTTGAAGGCGGGCTGCTGCTTTGTAAACGATATGGTAAGGTCAGATCCACGGCTTCCGTTCGGCGGGATCTCAGACAGTGGTTTCGGCCGGGAACTTTCGCATCACGGCATAAGGGAGTTCACAAATATTAAAACGGTTTATATAAAGTAAACCTTACTCCCCGAGCTTTCTCAGAAGGCTTATGGCATCCTTCTGTTCCTTGATTATATATTTGGCTGCAGTCTGGGAAAGCCCCACCTTAACTGACCATGCATGCTCAGGCATTGTCTGGAACAACAGTTCATCAGACCAGCCTGCACCAATAGCAAGTATAAAGTCATACTCCTTCCTTGAGAGCCAGTGCATTGCCAGCTCACCCTTGTTTATACCCGAGTTGCTTACCTCTATAACCTTGCTGCCGTGAATTACATGGGCACTTATATTGGTTGTGATCGAAAGCAAATGGTCATTTACCTCCTTGACAAGTTGTGATGCCTGTTCGATATCAGCACGGTGGTAATGCCACGCAACCGAATAATCCCGCTCCTGTATAAAGGATCCAGGAAGCCTGTCGGTATACATCTCCAGTATTGGGATTACCTCATCCTTCCACTCTGAGGAGAGTGGCTTCAGAAGTCTCCACTCCTTGCGGCCGGCTTCACGTATCCACGACCCGTGCTCTGCCGTTAGGTTTATGGGCAGCTCTCCCAACCACTCATCAAGTTCATCCTTGCCCCTGCCGCTTATTATCACAATATCGGTCTTTACCTGGGAGTCCAGTGTCTCCAGCAGGCCAAGCAGTGCATCAGGCGGTTCGGCCATTGCGGGGTACTTGGTAAAAGGTACCAGTGTCCCGTCATAATTGACGATCACTATGCGGTTTTTCGAGCCCCTGTACTCCGATACCAGTTTTTTATACAGTTCCGGATCAAGGAACTTCTTGCTCAGTGAGTCCCTTGTCACCCTGGTGTTCTCGACCAGCGCGTTCACAAAATCATTGGCCCACTTGGTAACATCATACCTTTTAAGCCTCTTTTGCATTATCTTATTCCTCCTTATCTGGTCCTTAACAGGAATTACAAGGGCCTCAGAAATGGAATCAGCTATCTCGTCAATATTGTTGGGATTGATTATTACCGATTCGCTCAGCTCCTTTGCCGCACCGGTAAATTCACTCAGAATAAGCACACCCTTCTGGTCCCTGAGCGATGCTATATACTCCTTGGCTACCAGGTTCATTCCGTCTCTAAGCGGGGTAAGCAGAGCAACATGGCTTTTGCGGTACTGGGCAATGAGCTGTTTGTGCGGCAGGCTTGTATACTGGTAAATAACCGGGGTCCAGTCCATGCTGCCGAAGTTTCCGTTAATCTGCCCGACAAGCTCATCAAGCCTGCTCTTGATCTTCTTATATGACCCAACCCCTGTCCTCGAAGGAACAACTATCATGTTCAGGTATACTTTCCCGATCCATTCCGGGTTCTTCTCCAGAAACAGCTCAAACCCCTTGAGCCTGTTAATTATACCTTTTGAATAGTCGAGACGGTCGACCGAGAGCACCATTTTCCTTTTTGGGTTTTTAGTGGTAATGTGGGGCGATACATTCATGGTGTTGAACTTATTGAAGTCAATCCCCATAGGGAAGGTTTCAGCTTCAACTGTATGATCAGGCATAGATATTCTGCCCATATGATTTTCCTTGCCCAGTATCCTGAGGACACAACGCAGGAAGTGCTGGGTGTAGTCGTGTGTGTGGAAACCCACCAGATCGGCTCCAATCAACCCTTCAAGTATTGCTGTACGGCTTTCTTTGTGCAGCATACGGTACATTTCGTAGGAAGGGAATGGTATGTGAAGAAAAAAACCTATCGGATTTTGCACCTTTTCACGCAGCAGTGCCGGCAAAAGCATAAGATGGTAATCATGTATCCATATAATATCGTCCTCCCTTAGCTCTTTAAGCACCTCATCCCTGAATATCTCATTCATCCTCTTGTATTCCTCCCAGAATTCAAGGTCAAAACGTGCATAATTCGGAAAATAATGGAAAAGCGGCCAAATGGTCCTGTTGCAAAAACCCAGGTAGACCTTGTCCATAAGTTTTTTTGACAGAAACACCGGCGAAGCGTTAAACTCTTCCCTGACCCTGTCCCTTAAATGGTCTTCATCTTCCTTTTCCACGCTGTTTCCCGGCCAGCCCATCCATACATACTCCTTTATTTCAGATTTGTTTTTGCCGAGTCCAGCCAAAAAATCGCTCATTCCGGAAACCAGCCCGCCTGCGCTCTTGGTCATGGTAAACTCTCCGTTATCCTTGCTCACCACTACCGGCAAACGATTAGATACTATCAGTAGCCTCATCTTATATTATTATTTTAGTTTTTAATTGAAAACTCTTTTTCGTCATCAGTTTCAAGGTAATATTTACGTCCTCCCACACCAATATATACTGGATTGGCCCATCCCCTGCAAAACTTCAGCCTTAATTTGTCCCTGCCAATATCCAGTTTTATCCAGTGGCTCCTGTAGCGCACATGGAATGAAATTGAGCTTATGTCGGAGGGCAGTTTCGGATTGAGCCAGAGGACATCGTCCCTGATCTCCATTCCTGTATAACAGCGTTGCAGTATATCCAGGCTTCCGGCCATTGCCCCAAGGTGTATCCCCTCATGGGTGGTGCCCCCCTGTATATCCCTGAAATCACTCATAAGTGCAGTTTTAAAACTCTTCCATGAACGTTCGCGGTGGCTCCTTGCATAAACCCAGGCATGTATAACCTGGCTCAGCGTGGATCCGTGTGAAGTCCTCCGGTAATAATAATCTATGTTTTCGGGTATCATCCCGGCCTTGAGTTCATAGCCGAGTTTGCCGAACAGAGACTTAAGCTCCTCAAATGAAAAGAGATAGAAAAGCATAAGCACATCAGCCTGCTTGCTCGCCTTGTAAAAATTGGGAGAATCGTCACTGGCCTCAAGTATCCTGTCGAGCCTGATTGCATTTCCGTATTTCTTTCTGTAATGATCCCAGTTCAGCTCCCTGAGCTCATCATAGCCCTCAAATTGTGATATTATGCCATCCCCGTGGAAGGGAACGAACATCTTGCCGCTTATCTCCTCCCACCGCTCTTTATCCATTTTTGTGATCCCGATTTTTGCTGCCAGTTCATCACAGCAGGTCTTATCCAGGATTTCTAGCAGTTTCATGGCACGCTGAATTACCCAGACTGCCATTACATTGGTGTAGGCATTATTGTTCAGCCCGGCTTTTTCTATTCCCGGATAATGAGTATGGTATTCATCAGGGCCCATAACCCCCAGTATTTCATAACGGTCGCGCTTCGGATTGAAACGGGCGATGTCAGACCAGAAAAGGGCCGTTGCAAAAATCATTTCAGCCCCATAGGCATTTAAAAAGTCAGTATCCCCGGTACTCTGGTAATAATGCCATACGTTGTAGGGAATGGCCAGGTTAATATGATACTGCAGGTGGGAAACATCAGGCAGCCACCTGCCAGACCTGGGGTTAAGATGCATTTTCTGGGTTTCTTCCCTGCCATTGCTGCCGCTCTGCCAGGGATAAAGCGCACCCCTGAATCCGGCCTGCCGGGCATTTTCAATTGCCTCGGGCAGGCGCCTGTACCTGTACATAAGCAGTGAACGCGACAGCTGAGGATAGTGCAGGTCAATGAAAGGCTGTATGTACAATTCATCCCAGAACACATGCCCCCTGTAACCTTCGCCATGCCAGCCACGTGCAGGTATGCCAATATCGTAATCCATGCTGTTGCGTGAAACCGTCTGGTATAAATGCATGATATGAAGCCGGATCACCAACTGATCAATGCCGCCGGAATCCAGCTTCATATCATTGTAGTTCCATATCCTTTCCCATGCCTGCTTCTGCAGCCGGTAAAGCGCGGCAAAGCTATCCATGCGCGATAGCTTGTTCATGGCCTCGGTAAGGGGGTCACTGATAGCAAAATCCCTCGAAGTATATATTGAAACAAGCTTCTCAATCCTTAACGGATCCAGTTTCCTGCATTCAATACTGAACTCCCCTGCAACAGCATCCTTAAGCTTAACAAGCTTTTGCTTCAGGTCAAGCCTCTCCTGGTGTACGTAGAAATTGGTCCTGCAGGCCTGGCTCATTCTTATATCCGACTGCTTTGTACGGCTGCACAGAAATACGCTGTCTGAATTTATACTGCCCCTGGAGGTTACCTCCAGGTGATTCTGGTTAAGGTCACTGTACCTGGCAACATTGTTGTTTATGATATTGCCGTCTATTCCGGATCTGACAGTCAGGCGATCATCCCAGTTTTCCGGGATAAGTGTCCACTCTATACCGGCACAGTGGTAGTCTTCCATGCTCACTATACGCCTGCTTATTATCGTGGTGATATTCCCTTCGCTGTCCTTGAACCGCATCTTTCTTTCCATTACCCCCTCCTTAATGTTGAGAGTAGTAAGGAATCCAAGTATTTCGACACTGTCAAGGGAGAACCATGGGTTACTGCCTATCCTGAAGGTAAGGAAAAGCCAGTTGGGCCAATTCACAAGATCTTCATTCTCAATCTCTCTTCCCTGTATTTCCGATTTCATCCTGTTATAACCCCCTGCTAGGTAGGTACCTGGGTAGTTGTAACGGTTGTCTTTCTCCATCTCCAGTGCACCTCTTGTAACAATATAACCGTTTCCGAGAGCACAGAGGGCTTCCTGAAGGGGATGCTCATCAGCATTCCACTCAGGGTATTCAACAGTCCAGCTATTTCTGCTACTTTTTCTGTCGCTATCGCTCATTTCAATTATTCGCTTTTTTGTTTTTGTATATCCTGATAAGCTTGCTGAAAAATTCCTGAACCTGGAAAACATTCTTCAGACTGTAGTCAGCCAGGGTGTCCTGCCCGTGGTTCTCAACCAGGATACCGATACCTCTTCCCTTAAGGACCCGGAAAGCATCCTCATCAGTAACATCATCACCAATAAAAACGGGTATAATACCTGATTGTTCTGAAAAACCAAGTTTTTTATAAATCCACATAACAGCCTTGCCCTTGTGCCAGTCGATATCCGGCTTTATCTCCACCAACATTTTGCCCTCCCCTGTTTTAAGTCCTGAATGCTTCTCCAGCATCTTGTCAACTACCTTAAATACATAGGGTACTTCATTTTCCGATGCATTCCGGTAATGAACAGCTATTGCATATCTTTTCCTGTCGATTGTAACACCTTCAGCCTTGCCTTCAATAAGGTCATGCAGGTCCTTTTCAACCTTGTCCATGAGCTCCATTATCTCCCCGGACTTCTCATGTTCCATTTCCAGCCCGTCAGGGCCTCTGGTAATATAGCCGTGACTGCCGGAATAAATAATATTGTCAAGGCGTATGAAATTGCGAACATCTTCCAGGTCTCGTCCGGTTACAACTGATACACTGAATAGCTCAGAGAGTTCTGACAGTGTATCGCGCATTCCGTCCGACAATACAGCATCCTCGGGCCTGCTTACAATCGGGGTCAGAGTCCCGTCATAATCAAGGAAGAAGACAGGCTCCTTTTTGGATAATCTGTCAAAGATGTCAGTGCTTTCCGAAAAGACCATCGGTTTTGTATAACTAAGGAAATCTGCAATATCCTTATCCCCGAATAGATCAAATCCCTTAAAATCCGGGATGCATATGTCGGCACCATTTTTTAAAAGTTCATCGCTGTTGCCGAATCTGGCAACTCCGACTACAAGGCCAAAAAAGCCCTTTTGCCCGGCCTGTGTACCCGAGACCGCATCCTCAAACACTATGCTTCGCTCCGGCCTGGCATCAAGTTCCCTTGCGGCCTCAATGAATATATCAGGGTCAGGTTTACCTTTCAGCCCCCTTTCTGCAGATACTGCACCATCAACCCTCACTTCGAAAAGATCCGCAATTCCAGTTTTCTCTAAAATAGTCCTGCAGTTGCGGCTTGAGGAAACAATGGCCGTTTTTATGCCTGCACGCTTCCATGTTTTTATTTTTTCAACTGCATCATCGTAAACTTCCACACCTTCATCCCTGATGAGTCTATTGAAGAGGTAGTTCTTTCTGTTACCTATGGCACAGACGGTTTCATGGCCAGGCGGGTCATTCTCTTCACCAAATGGCAGCTCGATGCCCCTGGATGAAAGAAAACTCCTTACCCCTTCATACCGGGGTTTGCCATCGACATAGGCGGCGTAGTCCTGTTCGCTGAACTCCCCTGAATGTCCGGCCTCATCAAGGAAATGGTCAAACATCTTTTTCCAGGCCTTTTTATGGGTTTTACGGGTTTGGGTTATTACACCATCCAGGTCGAAAACCAGTGCATCAATATCACCGGGTATGAGTTTTTTATTCTCTTTTCCCATCTTTCAATTGCTTTTATATTAATACCGAAATTATTGATGCATAATGTATGCCAATTGAAAATTTATTACTGAATTATAGCAACTTACTACCAATCTTCTGCTTTACCAAATAAAAATAAAGAAATATGTGCAAACAAGCACCTGTCAGATGTGGAAATTTTACACAACTGCACGGGGCCTTCAACTATTATGATTATTTTTGAGGCTTTTAAACTTTATCTGTAAAAAACTTAAAAAAATGCTTCGTTCGATCACTTCTTACATTCTTTTTCTCACTCTGGCCACAGTTGCCATAAATGCCCAGACCATAAGGACAGTGGGACTGCACGAAAACACACCCGCTGTATTCGCTTTAGTAAATGCCGATGTGGTCACTGAACCGGGGAGTATATCCAGGAATACAAATATTATTGTAAGAGACGGTATAATCGTCGAAATTGGCAGAAGGGCTGATATACCTGCCGATGCAATGATAATTGACCTGGATGGCAAAATGGTATATCCGGGCTTTATCGACCTTTACACTAATTATGGCCAGAATGGAACTGAGGCCGAAGGACAGCACTACTGGAACCCGCATATCAGAAGTCAGTACAGCAGTTCTGCAAACTTCATCCCGGATGAGGAGAAGGCATCAAATATGCGTTCGCAGGGTTTTGTAGTTGTGCAGAGCTTACCACCCCACGGTCTGATAAGCGGCAAGGGAAGCATTGTGAGCCTGGGATCAGGCGAAAGGTCCGGACTGATAATAGAACCTGATATTACAAGACATATATCTTTTAACATTTCACGTGAAATAGATTCAAACTACCCCACGTCCGCAATGGGGGCAATATCACTTATCCGCCAGTCACTTATAGATGCTGAATGGTATAACACTGCCCACGGGGCATATTACAGTAACCCCAGTCAGGAAAGGCCGGAACAGAATATGGTGCTGAAAGATCTTGCCGAAGCAGTTGAGCAAGAGAGGGTTTTTATTGCACAAACCAGTGATGAATACTTCCTGTTCAGGGCGGCTGATATTGCAGCTGAGTTTGGCCTGAATATCTGGATTAAGGGCAGCGGCTATGAGTACAGGCGTCTGGAAGCAATAAGAGACCTGAATATTCCCCTTATTGTACCAGTTGATTTCCCTGATGCGCCTGATGTTTCCTCCCCCGAGAAATCAGCCAGTCTCTCCCTGGAAGAGTTAAGGAATTGGTATCTGGCTCCTGAAAACCCGTCAAGGGTGACGGAGGCAGGTGTTACTACCGCATTGACTGCAGCAGGAAGCGGAAAAGACTTCCTCCGAAACCTTCGTCGTGCCGTAGAACGTGGCCTGAACAAAGATGATGCCCTGGCTGCACTTACCACAACTCCTGCCGTCCTTGCCGGGATCGACCGGAAATACGGCAGCATATCAGCCGGGAAGTCCGCCAGCTTTATAATTGCTGACGGTGATATTTTTGAAAAAAATACGGATATAACCCAGGTCTGGATTGACGGGAAAAAATACAAAACAACCCCCCCGGGTGATGATGCAAGGGGAGAATGGATAATCTCCTCAGGTTCTGAACTTGACGGTGTCGTATTTGAAGTTACCGGCCAGAACCAGCGCATGAACGCAAGAATAAAGCTCAATGATGAAAGTGTGAACAGCAGGAGTTTCTCTTTCACTGGCCGAAGGATAGAAATGACGTTTGCCGGTGATCCTCTTGGTCTTGAAGGGACTTACCGTTTGTCGGCCAGCGTATCTGAAGGTAAAATGCTCGGGGCGGGAGAAGACCCCGCAAACAGGTTTTTCAACTGGACTGCAGAGAGGAAATCCGGACCTGCGAATGATGAGGCCACAGAAAGCAAAAAGGATTTCCCCGAGCTGCCAGTACGTTATCCATCAACCGACTACGGACTCAAGCAGCCTCCCTTACGTCATGATAATGTACTGGTAAGAAATGCAACAATATGGACACAGGGGCCTGAAGGTATCATGGAAAATGCCGACATGCTGATAAGTGGTGGCAGGATCTCAGCGGTAGGACAAAACATAAATGCCCCCAGGGGTACAATAGAAATAGACGCTGAAGGGATGCATGTAACTCCCGGGCTTATTGACCCCCACATCCATACAAGTATCGCCAGGGGTGTCAATGAAACCGGAGATGCGATAACCTCCGAGACAAGGATCACAGATGTTATCAATACCAATAATGTCTGGATTTACAGGTTGCTTGCCGGCGGTATTACATCAGCCACCCTATTCCACGGATCTGCCAACCCCATAGGTGGGCAGAGTGCAGTGATAAAGATGAAGTGGGGAGGTATGCCGGAAGACCTGATAGTGGATGATGCCACCCCGGGGCTGAAGTTTGCGCTCGGAGAGAATGTCAAGAGACTTTCGGGCAGGTACCCGAGCACAAGGCAGGGAACCGAGCAAATAATAAGGGACTATTTCCTGGCGGCCGAAGATTACGGCAGGAAATTGGAGGAGTGGGAGTCCGATGGCCAAGGCCTGCCTCCTAGAAGAGACCTCAGGCTTGAAGCCATCCTGGAGGTCATCAGGGGTGAGAGAAAAGCCCATGTTCATGCTTACCGCCAGGACGAGATGCTGATGATGTTAAGGCTGGCAGAAGAGTTTGGCTTTACAATAGGTTCATTTGAGCATACTCTTGAAGGTTACAAGATAGCTGACGAACTCCGCGATCATGGTGCCGCCGCAGTTATCTGGACCGACTGGTCATCCTTTAAGGTCGAGGCCTATGACGGCATTCTTTATAATGCACGGCTGCTTAACGACGTTGGGGTACTGACCTCCCTGCACTCCGACAACACCCAGTTGTCTACAAGGATGAACTGGGAGGCAGCCAAGACAATGATGACGGGCGTGGACGAGGAGGATGCAATGAATTTCATCACACTTCACCCGGCCAAAATAATGGGTATAGACCACAGAACCGGTTCGCTCGAAGAAGGGAAGGATGCCGATTTTGTCATCTGGAACGGCCACCCCCTCTCCTCATTTTCAACTCCCCGTCAAACATGGATTGAAGGCCGTAAATACTTCGACCGGGAGCAGGATGAAGTGCTTTATGATGAAGTTAAGAAAGAGAGGACATTTATAATAAACCACATCATTGAAAGCAGATAATCCAGTAAATAAACGTATAATCAAATCACAGCAAATAAAATCAAACAAGATGTCTTTATCACCATTGAGTTTAAGCATTACAAATACAAACAAAGCCCTTTTTCTGTTGCCTGTGCTCATTTTTCTGGGTTACTGCCTGGCGGCCCAGACACCTGCTCCCCCACAGCAGGGGGTAACCGCTATTACGGGCGGCACTTTATATACAATGAGTGACGGGGTTTTGGAGAATGCCACAATTGTATTTGAAAATGGAGTTATCACAGAAATAGGCATTGACGCCGAAGTACCTGCCAGTGCAAGGGTGATCGATGCAAGCGGTAAAAATATTTACCCTGGCTTTATCCATGGCAGGAGTACACTCGGGCTTACCGAGATAAGCCGCATACAGGAAAGTACCGACCTTAGGGAGACAGGAGATATAAACCCGAATATCAGGGCCCATTCAGCATTTCATCCTGTAAGCGAACATCTGCCAATGGCTGCTGTTCACGGGGTTACAACTGTTGTCCCAACCACATCAGGAAGCCTTATTGCAGGCAGGTTGTCGGCAATGGATACCGACGGCTGGACCTGGGAACAAATGTTATTAAGGGAGGATATCGGTATGGCAATAGAATGGCCTTCGATGAACGATGTGAACCGTTATATTGCAACCCTTGATAAGCTCGATGAAGTAATCAGCAGTGCCAGAAGATACAAAAAGGCAAGGGAAGCCTCAGCCTCAGGCGATGCCCCCCACCATTCGCCTGACATAAGACTTGAAGCCCTTATACCGGTAATAGAGGGAAAAATGCCGGTATTCATATCTGCAGACGAACTAAAACAGATACAGGAGGCTATAGCATGGTCAGAGAAACACGGCCTGGAAACCGTTCTTGTAGGTGGCAGGGATATGGATCTTCTGGCAGGTCAGCTTGCCGAAAAGAATATCAGGGTTATGCTGTCAGGTGTTATATCGGGCCCTCACAGGCAATGGGAAAGCTATGACCAGGCTTATAAGATACCGCTCAAACTTTATCAGGCCGGAGTTGAGTTCTGTATCGCAGGCGATGCCAGTGCTGCTTATGCATACCGGATCCAACACCACGCGGCTGCGGCTGTGGCATTCGGGCTTCCCTATGAAGCAGCTTTGAGGGCACTGACCATTGATGCTGCAAGAATACTAGGAATAGATGATATTACAGGAAGCATAGAAGTGGGCAAAAGAGCAAGCCTGGTAATCACGGAAGGTGACCCGCTGGAGCTCTGGGCACCAAAGGAAATGGTGTTCATCGGCGGGCGGCAGATAGATATGACCGACAAGGACAAAAGACTTTACCTGCAGTATATGGAGAAACACCGTCAAAAACAATTAGCCGAATAGTTTCATTAACCCCTTTTTTTTTATTAATTTTCGGAAAATCCATGTTTTATTCAACTTTAAATTATATCGTCATG
>SLKR01000119.1 GCA_007134525.1 Bacteroidales bacterium
GACCTTTCTGGTAGGTTATTCTTCCAAGGAAGGTGACTATCTTTTCATCCAGATGTCTTCTTATATCAGCTGAAGATGTCTGGCGCGGCGGTTCCACTCCGTTATGGACCGTAATAACTTTTTCGGGCGGAATCCCGTAGCGGTTTATGACAATATTTCTGGTGAGGTTGCTAACAGCGATTACAATGTCAGCGGCCTCCATCCCGGCTTTCTCTATAGAGTAGACTGAACGGTTTATATTGTCGCCTGAACGGTCGAACTCAGTAGCGTGCATATGCACAACGAGGGGTTTTCCGCTAATCCTTTTCGCCTCTATTCCTGCCAGGTAAGTGAGCCAGTCGTGCGAATGAATTATATCAAAATCGTTGTCACGGGCAATTGCCGAGGCCACTATTGCATAACGCCTTACCTCTTCCAGTAGGTTCTTGCCATATCCTCCGCTAAAGCTGAATTTCCTTGCATTGAGGCTGAGTTTCTCAAGAGAAAACCCACTCTCAAGCTGTTCCACAAGCCGGTAATACTCTTCTTCACTGGTATATGGCAGCAGGGTTGAATCGATCTCCATGAAGCTGATCTTGTCATCATATGATTTATACACTTCATCCCTTATGTCAACCGTTACATCCGAGGCATTTAGCAGGCCGATCTTTCCGGGTTCCTCATCGCCGAACAGCTTTGGCACCACGAACAATATATCCACTCCTGTTTTTACAAGAGCCTTTGTAAGACCGTAGCAGGCTGTTCCTAATCCTCCTGAAATGTGTGGGGGGAATTCCCACCCGAACATCAAAACTTTCATAGGCTGTTACAACATTTTTTCAATTCTTAGAAGTTCCCCGAGGCTGGGTGCAAATGAAATAGCCCCGCATGCCTTGTGCGGCGGATCACCTTCAAATATTTCAGATACCGTACCTATACCCGCTTCCCAAAGGGTTTCCTCGAAGCCCTCATATATTTGTTTTATATGCTCCATCCCCTTTTTCCCGTATACCTTTCTCCATGCCGCTGCATAGAAACCCAGCGGCCATACCCACACGGTCCCCTGATGATAAGCTGCATCACGTTTGGAAGCATCGCCAAAATATCTCCCTTTATAGAAAGGATCCCTGGGGGAAAGAGTTCTCAGCCCCCTTTTTGTAAGCAGCTGACTGGTCGCAGTATCAAGGATCTCCTTTACCTGGGGCTTTGAAAGGGGGGATAGTTCCAGGCCAGCTGCAATAACCATATTGGGCCTTACACTTAAATTCCTGACACCATCAAAAACAAAATCTGCCAGCATCGAGTCCTTTTCGCTCCAGAAAACACTTATAAAAGAGTCCTCAAGCTTCTCAAGAAGGGGGGTCCACCTGTCGAGGAATTTATTGTCACCCGCCTCCCTGGCTAATCCTGTGGAAAATTTCAGGGCGTTGTACCATAGTGCATTAACTTCTACAACATATCCATAGCGTGGTGTCTGGGCCCTTCCGTTTACCGTTGCATTCATCCAGCTCAGTGCAGGGTATTCAGGATCTATATGGACCAAACCGTTATCATGCACCTCGGTACCCGCGACTTCTCCTTTTGTATAGGCAGCAAGGATATTCCCAATTACAGTTCCATAGTGTTTCCACAGGGTCGGTTTTGCAGTTGCAGACAGGCATTGCTGAAGTGCATGAAAGAACCATAAGGAAGTATCTGCCGAATTATATCCCGGCCTTTTGTTTCCTGTAGATTCATGAAACAATGGTCCGCTGATTTGCGACACCATACTGTCGATAACTTTACGGCATATTCCTTTCTGAGGTGCGGCATACATTAGCCCGGGAAGTGCAATGAAAGAGTAGCGCCCCGAATAGGGTATCCACGGAAATCCTGTCGCTATTGAAGCTTCGCCTCCTTTGATCACAAAGAACTGCTCAGCCGCATTCAGTATGCTGTTGTGAAAAGATGACCTTGGCTTTCTCTTGCTTATCTCATTATTGAATGTCCTGCTGAGTGCTGAAGGGAATGCCTCATCAGTTGAAACCGAAAGTACAACACTTTCACCCTTTTTTATTGATGTCTCAAAAAAACCAGGCACATACAGGTCTTCGTGATATTCATAGCCACGTTCAGCTTCATGTATGTACTCAATATCATTATACCAGTCGGGGGCATGCACGTACTCAAAGTCTTTTTTTGAAAGCTGCATACAGAGCCCCGGATATGCATCGTACATGCGTGTCTTGATTCCGTTGCGTACCTTAGTGTACCTGGTATTCAGGTCAATGTTTCTCTTGCTCAGGCGGTGTATGTTCCGGAAAGCCAAAAATGGCCTCAGCCTTATACGGGTGGGGGAGTGGGCCTCCTTTAAAGTGTATCTGACAAGTACCATCTCCTTTTCGGTAACAAAGAGGGTTTCCTTTGTAAGTACAACTCCTCCAACCCTGTAGGTTACCACAGGCACCCTTTCGGCGGTAAAGTCCCTGACATATTTGTGCCCTTTAGGGTGAAACCTGCCAGGATATTTGTTGACACCCAGATTAAATTCAGCATCGCGCTGAATAATGGTCTCATCAACCTTTGATAGCAGCACGTGATGGTCTCCGTCAAGCCCTGGTTGTTCGGAAATAAGCAGGCCGTGGTACTTGCGGGTGTTACAGCCAATAATTGTGGTGCACGAAAAGGAGCCCGATCTGTTTGACCTTACCATCTCCTTCTGCAGGGAGTATTCCAGGTTTATAAGCTGAGTCTTGTCAAATTTTATATAGCCCATAATTATGTTATGAATGGTATTGAAAATTGATAAAGGCTGTGCTTTCGACTAATTTAATTAAAATTTAGCCAATTACTCCCATTTTGAAAAAAAATGTAATAAAAATGGGTAAATCAAAGATCAGGCTGGCCACCCATTATCCATGCAGTGAACCATAGGTCGCCGGTTACCTTTACAGCCCTGAGCATACGTTCCTCTATCATTCCCTCCATGCACTCATGTATGGCCTTGCAGAACTCCCTGGAAAATTCCCTCTCAGCAGCCCTGCCCCGGATCTCATGAGAAAATATTCTGTCTTCGGGAAAAGAAAAGTAAATGCTGTTATAACAACTGAAGATGGTATTTACCATGGAGTGGCTCTCCTCAATAAGCTCCCATGCCATATCCAGGGTATTGCCTGTATAATCAGCCCTGCCGGCAAAATAACTGTACTCTTCTGCAAATAATTCTGGAAGCCGGCTCTCCCACAGGGAATGTATGCCCCTTTGTTCAGGCCTGATGCCATTGTAGTGCTTTGTAGTATGCAAAGGTGTGCATGCATCCGCAACATAGTGCCCCAAATGAGCCGAAAGTCTCAGTATTTTCTCTTTATCTTTGTCTGCAAAGGCTTCTGAAAGGCGTATTACCATTCTGTCAATATGCCAGGGGAGTACTCCGTACTTCATTAGAGTATCGGCAGAATATTTTCCGGCTGCTTCTTCCCACCTTCGGGGCATTTCCTTAAACGGGTATTCTCCGTAATGGTCTATGTCTATAAAGTGGCGCTCAGCCTCACCTTCGATAACATGAGCAAGCTTGTCGGGATCAACTGCACGGTCAGACAGATATTCAATATTCTCCCTGAAAAAGCCAAACAGGGGAGGTGGCAGGGTAAAAACTGCCATATGGTTGATTTTGCGGTGGGCAAAGAAACCAAAACCATGACCCTGTTTGGCCGGGAAATGATGTATCAGGGCTATCAGAAGGCCAAAGCAGACAATCTTCCTACTGTTTTTTTGCAATGTTTTGGGAATTATATTTCATAACGGGCAGATATAAAAATAGGGTTTTATATCTGTCCTTAATACCCCGAATATCACAAGCGGGATTATTTAACCAGTCAATGGCCGGTTCAGAAGATTTAACTCCAGGCAGATAACAGGCGGTCTCCCCTGTAAACCGGAACAACCGCGGTGGAATCAACAGAAAAGCAGTATTTCAGAATATCGTCTAGGCCAAGGCGTTTCAGCCTGTGACGGTGGGCAGCCTTTTCAATATACTCCAGTGGGTCACGGCTGGCAAGCCGCCAAAGGTCGGTGCTGGCGATTGCTGAATCACAGACTGTATGGTAAAGCCCTTCAGAATCTTTAATTATCTTTTCTGTCGCAGCTCCGGCAAACAAGCTGTCTTCCATACTGAACCTGTCTTTCCAGCCGGCGCAGAGGATAATTATGTCTTTTCTGCTCATTGCCGCATGGCTGCAAACAGCTTCCAGATTGGTAAAGGCTCCGATAACCACCTCATTGCCGCTTTCTGCAGCCAGTCTTATAGCCTTTGTGCCGTTGGTGGTATTCATGGCTATTGTTTTGCCTTTTAACCCGGGCTCCATGAAGTTGAAGGGGGAATTCCCGAAGTCTGCACAATCAAGAGTCTTACCATCCCTCTCACCGGCGGAAACCATGCCCTTTTCCTTCCAGTAGCGGCTTTCTTCAATTGTTTCAACGGGGATTATCGCTTTTACACCATTCTCAAAAGCGGCGCAGATCGCAGTGGATGCCCTGAAAATATCCGTTACAATAACAATGGAGTTCTCTTTTCTGAAAAGGGGCCACGAGAGAGGCGAGAAGCAGACGTGTATACTGTATTCTCCTTTTTCGCTGTACATTTCAAGGCTTTTTATAAAAGGGAAGTTTAATCACTTCAGCTCTCAGCGACTTCCCCCTTATTTCAATATAGATCTCACTGCCTGCCTTTGCAAATGGCTTTTTCACATAGCCCATGCCGATAGGTTTCTTTAAGGTGGGAGACATGGTTCCGGAGGTGACCCGGCCTATATTGTTGCCTTCAGCATCAAGGATGTTATATCCTTTGCGGGGTATTCCCCTGTCAGTAAGCACGAAACCAGCCAGTCGCCTGCTAATTCCTTCGGTTTTTTGTTTCAGAAGCAGCTCCTTGCTTACAAAGTCATTGTGATCAACAAATTTGGTTGCCCATCCCAGGCCTGCTTCGAGCGGGGAAGTGGTATCATCAATGTCGTTGCCGTAGAGACAGAGGCCTGCCTCAAGCCTGAGAGTGTCTCTTGCTGCGAGACCTGCCGGCTTTATACCATATTCCTTTCCGGCCTCCAGTACTGCATCATAAATATCAGGCCCGTATTCATTCTTAAAATATATCTCACACCCGCCGGAGCCTGTATAGCCTGTATTTGAAAAGACAACATCTTCCTTGCCTGCAAATCTTATAACACTGAAGCTGAAAAATGGCATATTTTCAACCGGCTCATCGGTTAGCTTCTGCATAGCCTTAAGTGCCAGCGGACCCTGAACTGCAAGCTGAGAAAATTCATCAGAGACATTCCTTAATTCAGCTCCTGTTTTTTGGTTTTGTTTGTTTACCCAGTCCCAGTCTTTCTTTGTATTGGCTGCATTTACAACCAGCAGGAATTTTTCACTGTTGAAGCGGTAAACAAGGAAATCATCCACAATACCGCCATTTTCGTTTGGGAAACAGGCATATTGTACCTTTCCGTCTTCAAGGACTGAAACATCATTAGAGCTTACCCACTGCACAAGATCCAGTGCCTTTGGCCCTAAAACCCATATTTCCCCCATATGGGAAACATCAAAGACGCCAAGTGCATTCCTTACAGCTTCATGTTCAGCATTTAGTCCATCAAACTGCAGTGGCATGTTATAACCTGCAAACTCTACCATTTTGGCACCCATTTTCCTGTGCCTGTTACTCAGTACTGTTGAGTTCATATCTGATATTTTTTTTGAACAAATTTATAAAATTAACAGACTTGACCTAAAACAACAAGGCAGACACTAAGGCCTGCCTTGTTCCAAATAGAGCTTATAATTAAATCTATTCCCTTTCCCTGGGGCCTTCAATCAGCTCAAACACCGGTGGATCGCCGGCCGATACGCACCTGTATTCAGCCTCCAGGTGAGATCGTGAGAAGTTGTCGTTATAGGTTTCAAAGCCCACAATATAGTGAACGTCAATTCCTCCAGCCTGTGGCTGTGCATCAGGATACCTGTTCTTTAGAACCTCTTTGATACCTTCTTCGACAATTCTTCTGAACATTTCGTCAACAGTAGCTTCCCTTGATTCATTGTCGAAAATAGCGCCGAGGTCCTCATCAAAGTAATCTCCGTCCTCATTCTTCTGCACCCTTCTTGCCTCAAGCCTCATATCGAAGTTGGTATAAAAAGCGCTGGCCCCGTAATAATATCCAAAATCATCATATTGAGGGTGGGGGATGGGGTCGATTTCTGCCAGGTGCATGTAATCGCTGAAACCCATTATAAACCTTGTTGTCGGGTCAAATGCCCAACCCTCATCACCAAAGACATACTGTTCTGAAACTGTCTCAATATATGAGGACTTCTCCCAGTCAAGGCCGTTAAAAGTATAATGTGCTATTTCGGTAAATGTGCCTCCAGAAAAGACTCTGTACTTAACAACTTTTTCAGTGCCAATTATTGCATAAGGGTATTTGTTTTTAAGCCACACCGGAAGGTGCATTTCTGCAGGATCGCTATCCGAAAAATTGTTGTATTGCTCAACGGCCCCGCCGAAGTGTTCATAATCCTCCGGACCGAGTTCATATCCTACAAATGGGATATCTTCCCTTCTTTGCTTAAGCACCCATTTATCTCCGTCAAATACGTATGTGTCAATATTTATATATGAAAGCGGGCCTTCACGGAAGTTGTAGATAAGTTTTTGTTCGGTTCCTTCCGATGCTCCGGGGTGTTGGCGTCTTAACAGAACCGGCAGGTTGTCCTCAGCAGGATTGTCTGCTGAAAAGGTATCTGCGATACCAAGATCGGTGTAATCTTCATCGGTCAGTTCATAGCCAAATCCCGCCTCATACCAGATTGGCTCCTCGATCAGTGCATCATATGTTACCATTGCGCTGCTTCCAAGGTTAAGAGCCAGAAAGTTACGTGCCAGTATCCGTGGCACATTCTCCATTGCAGGCATATTACCGGTGAATGCCTGATGTGTTGCCACTTCATCACCTATGAAGTTGTAGTCAGAAGTGGTAATAACATATTCAATAGACTTGCTGTAAGGAGTTCTGAGCCTGTCGAGGTCTTCGTAAAGCTCCTCGTTCGGCTCACATCCGGTTATAAATGTGAGCCCGGCCAGAACAATGAATATCATGTTTTTTCTCATGGTTATATCTGTTAATTGTTTATACCTAGAAATTGATGCGGAATGACAGGCTCCACGTTCTGCCGAACCCATAGTAGACCGTGGCTGTATCATAGCTGAATGAGGGTCCGTCAGTTGCATCCGCAATATAAGAAGTGTCGAACAAGTTGTTCACATTGGCGAACATGCTGGCGTTAAGATCACTGATCTGGAACCGGTATCTTACACTCAGGTCAAAAACCTGGTAGGATGGCATCTGCCATGCCTGCATACCCCTTTCTTCAAAAACGGTTCTGTTTTCAACATCAAAGTCGGCATATAGTCGGTCAAAATGGGTGAAGTCCAAACCAACCGTAACACGTGGTAATACTTCATAGTCCATGGAAAGGCCAGCAGTTGTCTGTGCTGAGTTACCAACCCTAAGCCCACCTGCATATACCTCGTGTGTACCTATAAGTTCCTGGAATTCATCATATATATCTGCTGCTACATCATCTGTCCACTCCCAGTCACCTATTGAGAACATTCCCTTCAGGGTGAGCCTTGGCAGTGGTTCAGTGATGAAATCGAACTCTATTCCCTGGTGGAGTGCATTAAGCCCGGTCAGGTTTGCCATCATATCACCAACTCTTCTGGTAAGGGCCTTGTCGAGCCAGTTTGTCCGGTAAAGTGTAAGGTTTGCTGAGAGCATCCTGCCCCTGTAGCCATAACCTGCTTCAACTGAACGCACCTTCTCATGTTTTACACCCTCGTTGATTTCATTGGTAAAGCCTATGAATGCGAACCTGAAAAAGGGCGCACGTGTAAAGTAACCACCATTGATAAAAACATTATGCCTGTCGGTTAAGTTATAGTTCGCTCCGCCTTTGATGCTGTAGGCATTGAAGTTTACCCAGTCAGAAATCTGCTCGGGACTGCCTTCTTCGTAAAGGAAGTAATCGGTTCGCCTGTAGCCTGTTTGGGAAAAAGTGGCAGAAAGGAATGCGGAATACTCATCTGAGATATATTCGGCCTGTCCGAATAATCCGCCCCATCTTACCTCTCCCATATCATGATAGTTGATCTTGTCACCCCTGTAAAGAAGAGTGTTGGGATCGCGGTTTATATTCCTTGAATTTCCTCCACCGGTAACATCCAGGAAATACTCTCCCCCCATCAAGTCATCTATCTCCTGATAATGATATCCCCTGTAATACCTAAGATCAAGGCCCCCGGTTAGCTCCAGGTTGTCAATGTCATGTGTGGCAGTTGACAAAATTCCGAACCAGTCGTGCTGGTTGATAGCATTCGATATAAATCCGAGTGCACCTCTGTCAGAGGCTGCATTCTCCCTTGCTATCCTGTCAAAATCAAGGTAACCCTCAGGAGTTAGCATCGTCATTTCGGTAGGAAGGCCTGTAATGCTGTTAAACCTCATCCATCCTGCATTTTCGCCAGACTGTCTCCTGCCGCCGCCCGATGAGAATGATGCGTATGCAGAGGTTGAAATTGTCGTTTCCGGGCTGACTGACCAGTAATGGTTCAGGGATATCTGAGGCTTGTGGTAAAAGTTATAGGATGCTGTATATACCTCGCCATTGTAATACCCCATTGCCGGGTTAAATCTCCTGTAGCTGGGGTGCTGCCTGTATGTTTCGATCAGCTGCCGTGGCCAGCGCTGGTTGTGTGTCTGGGGTGCCCCAAATGCTGTTAGTGCCAGAGTATGCTGGGTGTTTAACTGTTTTGAAACATTTATAAAATATGACCAGCCTTCGTAATTTAGCCCTTCAACATACCTTGTCCCTACATTTCGTGAACCCGATACTGTGGCAGCCCATCCGTTATCCAGAAGGCCCGTTGAAAGTGTAAGGCTTTGCTTGCTGTATCCGTCACTTCCAAGGGCTGTTGAAAAGCTGCCTCTCTGCTGGGCGTCCGTTGAACGGGTAATAATGTTTATTGTTCCTCCCACCGAACTTATAGCCAGACGTGAAGCACCAAGTCCGCGCTGTACCTGCATTGTACTTGTAACATCGGAAAGACCTGCCCAGTTTGACCAGTAAACTCTTCCGTTTTCCATGTCATTGACCGGTACACCATTGATAAGCACTCCGATATTATTGGAATCAAAGCCCCTGAGGTTGATCCTGGAATCGCCGTATCCACCCCCATCCTTGGTTGCATAAACACTAGGGGTTAGTTTGAGTATCTCAGGGAATTCCTGGGTACCAAGCCTCTCTGTAATAACTTCAGCGGAAATATTGGAGATTGCAACAGGTGTCTGCCTGTCCCTGGCATATGATGAAACTACCATTACCTCCTGCAAACCTATGGTGCTGACTTCCATAACTATATTTCCCAGGTCGTGATCAGTTGTTACATCAAGTGTCATTTGCTTATCCATATATCCCAGGTATGAGAAATGCACTGTGTAGGTGCCGCTGCTCAAGCTCAGCTCGAAAGTGCCGTCTAGATTTGATGTTGTACCGTGTGTCCTGCCTGTTTCCACATTGATTGCCTCAATCAATGCTGAGGGCAGGGTCTGCTGCTCTGTATCCGTTATACGCCCGCTGATACTCTGTCCGTACAACTGGCTTGCTGATAACAAGATCAGCAAAAACAGCAAAAACTTGTTTTTCAGAATAGGTTTGATCTTCATTGGATAATATTTTAAGGTTTTTAAAATCAAGGTTAAACAAATCTATCTGGAAATCTGAAGCTTTCTGCTTTCAACATAATTGCCGGAGATCACCTGAACTATATACATTCCTGCTTCCATACCGCTGATGTCAATCTCAAGAAGCATATCACCATTTCCTGATACCTCCCTTACAAGCTGGCCGTTGAGAGTAAACACCCTTACCATTTTTATCTCATCATCAGGGTTTTCCACGAAAAACCTGTACATGGCAGGGTTTGGATAGAGCATTATATCGCCCCGGATCTTTTCGCTTACTGAAGTCGCCGGATCGCTGAAGTCAGTAAGGGATCTTGGCATAAGCTGGCTGTCGTTCTGGAACTGGTTTATTACTCCAGTAATATCCTTTGGGGTATCCGGTATAGGTGTTTCAAAATAGTCAAGACCGGCTGCCTGATTTGGAGTCCTTAACATTCCTTCTGAGGTGCCGTCTGATATTGTGTATGAATAACTGGCCCTGAATTCTTCATGGTCATCAGGCATTTCAATACTAACTTCCCTTAAAACCACAAGCATTGCCTGGTGTTCGTAACTCATGTCCGCTAAAGTGAGCTCAAGCGGTTCAACTATATTGCCACTGGATACGGCCTCACCCGGGTCTTCCTCCGGGACCAGCTGCAACATATTGTTGTAAACAGACAGTTTCCCTGTAAGACCTGTTATTGCGTCGTACTGTTCATATGCTGTCGTTATTATTTCTGCCGCATCATCAACCAGTATTGCACCAGTGCCATCCTGGAAGTATTTCTGGTTCCTATTGCCATTTTGGTGTGTTAATATTACCTCTCCGGTTATCCTGTATATGAAA
>SLKR01000136.1 GCA_007134525.1 Bacteroidales bacterium
AAAGAAGCCAAGGCTGAGAAGGAAGAAAAGGAAGAGAAGAAGGCTGAGAAAAAAGAAGCCAAGGCTGAGAATAAGGAAGAAAAGGAAGATAAAAAGGATGATTCCTCAGAAGACGAAAAGAAATAATATTTTCTTTACCGAATATACAGTAAGGGGTGGCTTGAATGCCATCCCTTTTTTTAAGCAACAGTATTTTCTTACCTGAATTGTTATGCTCTCAGTTATAAAGCTAAGCCGGGGATCATTTGTTTCCATATTGTTTTTACTGACCTTGATGCCCCCCGTCCTGGCACAGGATGTTAATATCGCTCTTCAGGCTGATGAGATAAATACCTCCCATGTTTCTCCCTGGGAAAATCTTTATGCAATAAACAACGGATCTGACCCGCAGCATTCCGGGGATAACTCCATGGGTGCATATGGAAACTGGGACGGGTCAAACGCCAGGTGGCACTGGGTTGAATACCGGTGGGACGATTATTATATTATTTCACAATCGGATGTTTACTGGTGGGCAGACGGATCAGGAATAGTTATTCCCTACGACACTTACCAGGAGTACTGGAATGTAAGGGAAAACAGGTGGGAATTGCTGCCAAATGCAGATGGGAACGGAGTGGAAAGGGATATGTACAACATAACCACTTTTGACCCTGTTGTAACAAACAGGATAAGGGTAAATATGGTAAGCACCATATCTACCGGAATACTTGAGTGGAGAGTCTGGGGGCATAGGGAAGATATTCCGGTAAAATCCACCGCATCAATTGACCGGCCCGTTGAGCCCGGTTATTCCAGCACTGTAACGTTAACCGCAATCGACCAGCAGGATAATATGGTCGCGGACTATCCCTTCACTCTCAGGGTGGATGTAACAGACAAACTTGATGTTACTGACGAAGAATATTTTATAAATGGTATGGCTGTAACCGGTAGCATCCCATCCATGGCCCTTGAACTGACTGATGAGAACGGACAGGTATCGTTTACCGTGGAGATGCCGGAACATATAGATCCGGGCGACGGTATAGAGATACAGGTTTACTTTAAAGGGCTGATGAAAATGGATGATGCTGACTTCAGCTATATTGAAAAAGGGGTTGAACCATCTGGTGAAGAAATCTTTATAAACGAGATAATGGCATCAAACGCCTCTTCCATAGCAGATGAAGACGGTGATTTTGGCGACTGGATAGAGCTGTTCAACAAGGGAGATATGGCAGTTAACCTCGAAGGAAGCGGGCTGTCGGATGATTATGAAAATCCTTTCCGGTGGGTCTTTCCTGATATCAATATATACCCGGGTGAGTATCTTCTGGTATGGGCAACGGGCAAGGACCGCAAGGGAGGCCAGTTGCACACAAACTTTCGCATCAGCAGGGATGGAGAAGAAGTAATACTAACATCCCCCGGCGGTACGCGTATCGATGAAATACCCCCTACGCCAGTACCCACGGATCTGTCTTATGGCAGATATCCTGACGGAGGCAAGGATCTTTACTATTTTGACAAACCCACTCCAGGGAGTTCCAATAACACAGGAGTAATACATGGTTTTCTGGATGATGTTGTTTTTTCTGAAGAAGCTGGCTTCTATAACGAAGATATTAGCCTTGAACTGTCACATCCCGATCCTGAGGCGGTTATATACTATACTACCGACGGCGCACTGCCAGATACTCTGTCGGAGAGGTATACCGGCCCTCTTATCCTGACCGACAGGTCGGATGAACCCAACAGCCATTCTACTATCACCAACACACCACTGGACAAGGTAGCCAAGAACAATATAGTGAGGGCGGTTGCTGTAAAACCCGGATACCTTAACAGTCCGGTAAGTACTGCCAGCTATTTTATTTTTCCCGGTGAAAGTGATAAATACTCAATTACAGTTGCTTCACTGGTGACAAATTATGAATTCCTGTTTTCTGACTCTGTTGGTATTTATGTATCAGGAAATCATAATAATTTTAATCAGAGGGGAGTAGAATGGGAAAGGCCGGCATCAATAGAGTTCTTTTCTGATGATTTAAATTTTCAGCAGGATATCGGTATCCGGATTCATGGTAGCGGAACCCGGGGTATGACACAGAAATCATTGCGGATATACGCAAGAAGCATGTATGGTGAAAACCGCATCTATCAAAAGATCTTCCCCGAATTACCTTACGAGAACTATAACCGGTTAATATTTAGAAACTCAGGCAATGACTGGGGTGATACGATGTTTCGTGATGCCGCAATACAGACCATATGCGGAGGCCTTAATTTTGATATACAGGCATACCGGCCTCTGATACTGTTTATAAACGGTGAATACTGGGGGATACACAATATAAGGGAGAGGTATGACAAGCATTATATCGCCCGGGTGTATGGTGTTGACCCAGAAAACATTGACCTTCTTACGACAATTAGCCAATCGTCGGACCAGCCCATAGTAAAGGAGGGAGATTCGGAGCATTACCTGGCCATGATAGAATATCTGGAAAATAATGACATGGCAGATGATAACCATTATGAGCATATTAAAACCCGGATGGATATAAGCAATTTTACAGATTACCAGATTGCAAATATATACGCAAGTAATGCTGACTGGCCGGGAAACAATATGGATTACTGGAGGCTTAGGACAGACTATGATCCTGATGCCGGGGCGGGACATGACGGGCGCTGGCGCTGGCTCATGTTTGATACCGATTTTGGTTTCAACATGTTGCTTTCCTACAACAGAGGAGGGGTCCCCTCTCATAATACCCTGGCCTTTGCCACTCAGCTTGGAGGTACCGGCTGGCCCAATCCTGAATGGACAACATTCCTTTTGCGTGCAATGCTTGAGAACGGAGAGTTCAGGACAGGATTTATAAACAGGTTTTCTGACCTGCTAAATACTGTTTTTCTTCCCGGACGGGTTGCCGGCATTATAAATGATATGAAATATGCACTTGAGCCTGAAATGCCTGACCATATTATTAGGTGGAACAGACCGCATCCCGGTATGAGCAGGTGGTATGACAATGTTGGTGCAATGATAGACTTTGCATATGAACGCCCCGGATATCAGAGGGACCATATACGGTCATACTTCAACCTGGGTAATGATGTGGAAATTGAACTTTCGGTTGATGACCCAGAAAAAGGTTTCACAAGGATCAATACAATAGATATCATCCCGACAACACCTGGTATAGGTGAGCAGCCATACCCATGGACCGGTATCTATTTTCAGGGAGTACCGGTTCGGGTTGAGGCTGTGCCCAGACCGGGATACCGCTTTAGCCACTGGACTGGTACTGATGAAAGCAGAGAAAGGGTGTTGAACTTTAATCCCGTAAATAAGACGTCACTTAAGGCACATTTTGTTAAAGAGGATGAAACATCAGTTATCAGCTACTGGTTCTTTGGAGGGGAGATGCCCAATAATACGCCTTTAGATGTTGTCGAACCTGTTTACAGTGTAACTGATAATGCCCATATTGAGTTCCTGTCTTGCCTGCCTGGTTATCCTTACCATGAGGATCACGAATACTGGAGAGTGGGTTCGATGGAGAGACGAAACTCCCCGACAGCACTGAATTATTACTCCGGACTTAACGGAGATACTTTTTTTGACGAATCCGGAATGCGGGGTCTTCAGGTCAGGCAGCCGATGTCATACAACGGAGATCAAAGCTCAATGACGCTTCATCTGCCGACTGATGATCATACTGATATAGTGCTTATGTTTGCTGCCAGGGATGAGGGGGCTGCCAGGGAGCTTCTGCTGGATTATTCGGTAAGCGCTGGCGAGCCTGAATGGAAAACCCTTGAAACTGCATATTATGCTGAGGAGAAAAGAGGCGGAAAAACCGTTGGAGAGAATACCCTGCTGGAGTTGCAGGAAGATTATCTTCTGTATGTGGCAGATTTTACCGATATCCCTCAGGCGGGTGATAATAATTCATTCAGGGTAAGGATCAGGTTTGTCGAAAGCGAACCTGGCAGTTCTGAAGGCAACAGGGTTACTTTCAATAATATAAGCCTGCATGGACGACCTGCCGGCATTGTGTCGGCACCCGGCCTGGAGTACGGTGCTTTAAAAGATGTGGTAATTTATCCAAACCCTGCCAGTGATGTACTCAGAATAAGGTTTAATCAGGAGCCTGAGCATGATGTATTTGTGTCACTACTGAATATCAGCGGGAGTGTGGTGGCAGAAACCTCTGTCAGGCCCGGTGACGGAGGTGAGGCTTACATTCAACTGCAGGGGCTTAATCCGGGAGTTTACATAGCAAGGATAAAATATGGAGGTCACCTTTTAAGCAGAAGGGTGGTTGTTTTTTAGGCTCTCCTGTCCGGGGCGTTATTTCATTCCTTCAGGCAACCAAGCAGAACTTCTGCCGGATGCAGCGCTTTGCGTCCGGTACCGTCAAATATCTGCTGCCTGCAGCTTGTTCCTGATGCGGCTATCAGTGCATTTTTACCGGCCTGCCTCACGGCCGGGAACAGTGAAAGTTCCCCTATCTGCATGCTTGTTGAATAGTTTTTCTTTTTATAACCGAAGGCTCCAGCCATTCCACAGCAACCGCATTCGATCTCCCTTACCCGGTTGCCTGCTGGCAGGGATAGCATCTTCATACTATGACTTGTAGATGACAATGCTTTTTGGTGGCAGTGACCGTGAAAATAGATCTCTCTTTTCCTTGTATCGAAGGCTGAAGGATCTATGTTTTTTGCCTCAGCCTCTTTTGCGATGAATTCATCCAGAGTAAAACAGAGATCGGATATTCTCCCGGCTTCTTTTTTCAGGTCACCCCCGAGCAGCCGCGGGTATTCGTCCCTGAAGCTGAGTATGGCAGATGGCTCTATTCCGATAAGGGGGCTTTTCTCGCTTATAAGTGGAGATAGGGTCTCCACATTTTTCGCCGCAATCCCTGCCGCCCTTTTGAGTAATCCCTGTGATATTTGAGCCCTGCCACTCTCGGTAAGATCAGGTATTTTTACCGTGTATCCGAGCCTGCTTAACAGAAGGCAGGTGCTGATACCGACATTAACGTCATTGTGTGCAGTGAACTCATCACAGAACAGTATGACCGTTTTTCCATTATCCCGGCCTGCTTCCGGGAGATTCATCCTGGCCCATGCCCTCATGCCCGGTTTTTTTATCCTGGGGATATTTCTTTGCTGGGCAAAACCTATAAAAAACTTAATTAACGCAGAGGCGGGCCATATTCCGGCAAAAAAGTTGAAAAGCCAGGGCAGGGAGCTCCCTGCCCTGGTAAGTCTTGCATATTCGCCAGCCAGCAGCGCATTGACAGGTGTGCCGTTAATATCGTAGTATTGCTGGAATACCTCGGCCTTGTACATAGCCATGTCAACACTGGAAGGGCATTCAGACTTGCAGCTTTTGCACGAAAGGCATAACTCAAGTATCTCCATGGCTTCCCTGCTGTCGAAAGGTTTGACTCCCACACGGTTTACAATTAACTCCCTGAGCAGATTGGCCCTTCCCCGTGTACTGTCATATTCATTTCTGCTTGCATGATATGAAGGGCACATGACTCCCCCGGCCGAAGCAGGCTTTATGCAGTCGCCGGAGCCATTGCATTTTTCAAGTGCCCTGTAAAAGCCAAGGGTGTCTTCATAATCGAAGTATGTCTTTATTTTAGGCTCCTGAAGGCCTGCAGGAAACCTCAAAGACTCCTTTATCGGAGGGTTTGCTGTTATTTTGCCCGGATTAAAAATGCCGGCGGGGTCCCAGACTTCCTTGGTCTGCTCCAGCAGTTTATAGCATAATTCTCCGAATACTATCCGGATATAACCTCCCCTGAGCCTGCCATCACCATGCTCACCACTGAGAGAGCCCCTGAATTTCTTTACCAGTCGGGCCATTGATTCGGCCAGCTTTTCAAGCCGCTCAACGTCTGTGCGGTTCTTGAGGTTAAGAACCGGGCGGAGATGCAGTTCCCCGGTGCCAATATGTGCGTAATAAACGCATGAAAGGCCCATCCCGTCGAGCATAGATATTACATCTGATATGAAAGCTGGCAGGTCTTCAGGAGTTACGGCTGAATCTTCAATTACAGCAACCGGTTTGGCGTCTCCGGGGATATTGGCCAAAAGGCCCAGACCTGCCTTCCTTAGGGCCCACACTCTGCCTGTCTCCTCTCCCGAAAGTACAGGGTAGTGGTACCCGAGCCCCTTTTCCCTTAATACGGCTTCAAGGGCTGAGGCTTTTGTAATAGCTTCACCGGGGGTATCAGATGCGAATTCAACCACCATTATCGCTCCCGGGTCGCCCTTTATAAAAAAGCGGTTCTTAGAATGAGTGAGGTTCTTTTTCGTGCAGTCAAGTATCTGCCTGTCGATAAGTTCTACCGCCGAAGGTTGATGCTCAAGGGCAACCAGGTTTGCCCTTAATGCCTCTTCTGTACTATCCAGATGCACGCAGGCAAGTACTTTTTCAGAAGGGGGAAGATCAACCAGGCCAAGCTTTATCTCGGTAAAAAGGGCCAGGGTACCTTCTGCCCCACAGAGCAGACGGCAGAAGTTAAATGGCTCTTCTCCTCCGAAAACAACACTGTTGAGGAGCAAGTCGAGGGCATAGCCGGTATTCCTCCTTCTTATTGCTGGGTCAGGATAGTTTCTGCGGATCTCCTCCTGGTTGCGCTTGTCAGAGAGCATGCTGAATATACTTCCGTATATCCTGTTTTCCAGTGAACTCCCAACACATTTTTCCCTGAACCCGTCAGTTCCGAGAGGACCGAATACTACCTCGCTGCCGTCTGACAATATTGCGCTGATCTCAATTGTATGGTCTCTTGTGCTTCCATATACAAGACTGTTCGAACCACAGGAGTTGTTGGCCACCATCCCGCCTATCATGCAACGGTTGCCGGTGGATGTTTCAGGGGCAAAATAGAGCCCATAGGGTTCCAGGAAGCGGTTCAGGTCGTCGAGTATCACCCCTGGCTGCACCCTTACCCACCTTTCGCTGGTGTTGAGCTCCAGGATGGAGTTCATATATTTTGAAAAATCAACCACAATACCATGCCCTACAACCTGCCCTGCCAGGGAGGTCCCGGCTGTTCTGGGTATAAGGGGCAAACTGTTCTGACGGCAGAATGATATTATCCTTCCAAGATCCTTATTTCCCGCCGGAATGCACACTGCCGCGGGCACTTCCCTGAAGATCGACGCATCTGTTGCATACAAAAGGCGGTATTCAAGCCTGTCATGAAGCTCACCACTTATACTTTCTCTTAATTTATCAAAGCTTAATGCCATTAATAGCTCCTGTTGATGCTGCGCTGCCTGGTATGCGCCAAATATACCATTTTAAGCAGTACTGGGGCGGTTTTTGGTGTTTTTTATTCGATGCAACCCGGAGGTTTTGTACAAAAATCCACATTTTGATTATCTTCGCACTTATTTACAATTTTATGATCAGGGCAGAGAGTATACACAAATCGTATGGTAGCCTGGAGGTATTGAAGGGTGTTGATCTTTCCGTAAGAAAGGGTGAGATAGTTTCTGTAGTGGGGGCCTCTGGAGCAGGTAAGACTACACTTTTGCATATTATCGGCACACTGGATTCCTATGATAGGGGCCGGGTGGTAATAGACGGTTTGGACGTATCAGGAATGAACGACAAGCAACTCTCTGCATTCAGGAACAGGCATATTGGATTTGTATTTCAGTTTCATCACCTGCTGCCTGAATTCTCTGCCCTCGAAAATGTCTGTATTCCTGCTTTCATTGCAGGTAAGGGCAAAAGGGAGGCCTTTGCAAAGGCCAGTAAACTGCTTGATGTTCTTGGGCTGGCCGGCCGCACAGAACATAAGCCAGGGGAGCTTAGCGGAGGTGAACAGCAAAGGGTTGCTGTGGCCAGGGCGCTTGTGAATGATCCGGTTGTTATCCTGGCCGATGAACCCAGTGGAAACCTGGATTCAAAATCTTCAGCCGAGCTTCACCGCCTGTTCTTTAAGTTGAGGGAAGAGTTCAGCCAGAGCTTCGTTATAGTTACACACAATGAATCACTTGCAGATATGGCCGACCGTAAACTTACCATACACGACGGTATCATCCTTCAGTAAGCATATTCTCCAGCTGTTTCTCGCTGATTACTGGTACGTTAAGGTCTTTTGCCTTTTTACGTTTTTCGGGCCCCATTTTCTCGCCTGCAACAAGGTAGTCGGTTTTTGAGGAGATACTGCCTTTTACCACTCCGCCATGCTTCTCGATAAGCTCCTTAATTCCATCCCTGGAATATTTTTCAAATACCCCCGATACCACAATGCTCTTCCCCTTAAGTGCAGAGCCCACAGCGGTGTCTTTGTCCGAAATACGGAAGTTAAGGCCCGCCTCACGAAGCCTTTTGATTATTTCGGCATTTCCGGGGGTCTTAAAGTATGTAATTATGCTGTAGGCCATCTTTTCGCCAACTTCGTTAACAGCAACCAGATCATCAAGGCCTGCCTGCCTGATGCTGTCAATATCCCCGAAATGCTGCGCCAGCTTTTTTGCCATTGTCTCACCCAGATGCCTTATACCCAGAGAGTACAATACTCTTTCAAAGGGAACTTTTTTCGAACCTTCAATGGCCTCCAGGATGTTTTTTACCGTCTTCTCACGAAAACTAATCTTCCTTTTCTTTCCTGTCTGAGTATCTGAAAATTCTTTTTCCAGGCCTATAAGGTCTTTGTAACCCAGCCTGTAAAGGTCTGCAATATTGTTTATAACCCCTTTGGTTATCAATAGTTCTGTCTTGCCCTGCCCAAGGCTTTCAATATTCATTGCCCGGCGGCTGATAAAGTGTTCTACCCGTCCGCGTATCTGCATAGGGCAGTTCATGCTGTCAGGGCAGTAGTGTACCGAGCCGCCCGCCTCTCTTACCAGCTCTGTGCCGCATTCAGGACAGCTTTTTGTAAATACTACCTTTCTGGCGGAATGATCCCTTTTTTCCGTGTCAACTCCCACTATCTTCGGAATTATATCTCCTCCCTTTTCGACAAACACCATGTCATTGTAATAAAGGCCGAGCTCCTCTATTTTGTCGGCATTGTAAAGGGATGCCCTTTTTACGGTACTTCCGGCCAGGAGTACAGGCTCAAGAACTGCAACCGGCGTTACAGCCCCGGTGCGCCCTACCTGAAAGCTAACATCAAGCAATCTTGTGTTTGCACGTTCTGCCTTGTATTTGTAAGCTATGGCCCAACGCGGGAACTTGCTGGTATATCCGAGCTTCTCCTGCTGGCTGTAAGCGTTTACTTTTACAACAACTCCGTCAATGTCAAAAGGCAGGCCACCCCTTTTTTTCTCGTATTCTTCAATGAAGGGGAAAACCTCATCTATACCAGTGCATTTGCGTACATCCCCGGATACCCTGAACCCCCATCTTATGAGTGCCTGAATGCTGCCCCAGTGGTTACCGGAAGGAAGGTTATCGCCTGCAAGTCCGTATATGAAACACTCAAGCCTGCGTTTTGCCACTACTGACGAGTCTTGCAGCTTAAGGCTTCCGGCAGCTGCATTCCTGGGGTTGGCAAATGGGGCCTCCCCGTTTTTTTCCTTCTCCTCATTAAGCTTCATGAAACTCCCGTGTGGCATATAGATCTCTCCCCTTACTTCAATCTCTGCAGGCGGTTCGTTCATAAGTTTCAGGGGGATGCTCGGTATTGTCTTTATGTTATTTGTTATCTCATCGCCCTGAAGTCCGTCACCCCTTGTAACCGCCCTTGTTAACTCTCCGTTTTCGTAAGTAAGGGATATGGCCACCCCGTCGTATTTGAGCTCACAGACATATTCAAAACTGTTTTCCGTATCCTTTCTGATCCGCCTGTCGAACTCAAGAACCTCTTCCTTGCTGTAAGTATTGGCAAGAGAATACATGGGGTACCTGTGCCTTACAGCCGGGAACTTCTTTGTTATCTGCCCGCCGACCCTCTGCGAGGGGGAGTTTCTGTCGGTGAACTCCGGGAACTTGCTTTCAAGCGAGATCAGCTCTTCCAGGAGCATGTCATAGTCGTAATCGCTTATCCCGGGCCGGGCAAGGACATAATAGCGGTAATTATGGTCGTTGATGAGCCTGCGCAGCTCTTCAATTCGTTCTTTTGCCTTTTTTTTGTCCTGCATGGATTAAGCTTGTTATCTGAATGGTATGCGATAGGCTATATGGTAGTGAAGCATAAGGCTGGTGTTGTTATTTGATTTTCCGAACCCCCCGATAAAATATGGCTCCATTTCAGGCTCCCTGGTTTTGCTTAGCAACAGTCTCCCTCTCAGGCCCCAGCCAATAAATAAATTTCTGAAAAGTTCGGTTTTTAAGCCCAGGCCTGCTTCCAGCCAGTGGGCCCGGAATTTTTCCGGTGAAAGGGAGCTCCGATGATCCCCCCAGAAGGGGTCGGGTATCAGAATATAAGGCGCCTTATGATCCATAGTGCTGAAACCGTACCTTAGCGATATAAGTACAAGGTCGTTGAGGCTGCCCGGCTGGGGTCCGAGCAGGTTAAAGTCTGCCCCCGCCCTGAAAAACTTACCGTCAGCCTGGTAAATATGAGACTCCTTTTCAATTTGTACATTCAGAATACCTGCTTCCAACACTGCGAAAAAGTTCTCCATCCATTCATAATCCAGTGACAACTCCATTGTACTGGTCTCCGGCTCGACAAGCTGGCGGGCCGGACCACTAACGTCAAATCCAATCCTCAGTGCCGGATGGTAGATAGTGTCGTTCTGCGCAAAAAGAACACTACTTTTCGCTGTTATCAGTATCAGTAATATATACCTTAAAATGCTCATCAAGGTTGTTTGTTACATATTCTACAGGTACAGAAATTGAATGTATAAGGTTTGTGGTGTGGCTCACCTCATTGATCTCAAAAAACATGGTAAAACCGCACTCTACCGACAGCAGATGCTTTTCTCTGGTGTAACTCACAGTGAGAGTATCGGCTGTGGTAAAAAAATCCAGAACGAAGCGGCTGATATCACCGGAAGGGTTAAGTGGCAGTTCAAGTGAAGAAACAGAATATATCCTGTCATAAATAAACTGGCCTGGCCTGTCGGGAGTACCTGCCTTCAGTGAGTCAACCACTGTCCAGTCAACTCCCCCCTCACCGGCGGTATAGAATCCAATACGCAGATCGTTTGCAGTGATATCCTCACATACCTGATCATCACCGCACGACTGTATTAATATCAGTAAAGCGGCCAGTGCAAGAAAGCTCGTTAACAGCCTGTATTTGCAATATAATGCCTGCATGCAGGCAAAATTAAGAAAAAACACCCATCATCAGTAAAAAGAAAAACCTCCGGGAATAATACCGGCATCCCTGGTACTTTTCAGCTGGCCCTGGCTGTTGTATATCAGCACCCTGCCCGGTTGTTCATAATCGACAGGATCTGTGATGTATATGTCACCGTTGTAGGGGTCGACACCCATGGAACTCATAAAACTGACCGGTGATTCAATTAGCAGTTCAACATTTGGCTCAGGATCTGTTGTACCCATTCTGTAAACATTATCTCCAATAATATATAGAGTTTCGCCTGCCGGGCAGAATGAGATATCGAAATACATCATCGGTGAGTCCGGAAGAACTATTTGAGCTTTGATTTCAAAGTTTTGTGTATCAATACGGTAAAGCGATGCAGAGCTCTTGAACATCGCCTCTCCTCCTGCAAGCACCCAGAGATTATTGTCATTGTCGGCAGCCAGTGCTGCAGGGCCAGGCGGGAGGAACAGGCTGTCAGTTACCTTGTCTGTTTGCGGATCTATCTCATACAGGTAACTGGCCTGTACTGCTGTTGCATACACCCTGCCGTTTACAAGCGCAATTTGCTCAGTCCATCCTTCGATGGGTATTTCGCCGCTTACAGACGCATTTTCTGTATCAATTATACGTATATGATTTCCGAAAAGGTCGCTCACATATGCTTTGTCTTCTGAAACCGGAACAAAATAACGTGGCGACACAAGACCTTCAATAACGGCGATCTTTTTCATCGTTTCTGCTTCCGCTACAACTATCTTCCCTGAATTGTTTACAACCAGATATATCATACCATCTTCAATGACAGCAGAGTTAAGGACGTCGCCAAGGCTCTCATCGTTTTTATCCCTGAAGATGTCATGATATACCGTATCTGCAAGTTTGTCGTAATAACTTAAAGAAGCATTTCCCCAGCCGAAGTTCCCCTCGTTAAGCAAGAATACACCCTCACCTTTAACGAACCGCGGATCTTCCGCAACGGGTTCTGCGTTTTCCTTTTCACATGCTGTGAACATAAACACTGTTGCTAATGCCAGCGCTATGCAGGCTCTTTTTTTAGATTTTTTCATTTAATTCTTTGTTGTTATATTAGTTATAGTCAGTGAAACCTAATCTCACTCCGGCCCGGAAATGCCTCAGTGGCATCGGCCTGCCTGAAACCACCTCATATGCCTGGTTCCACAGGTTGTAAACTCCTGCACTTAGCCTGAGGGAATAGTTGCCGGTTTTAAGGCTCCAATGTATTCCCCCGTCACCATTATGATAAGGTGCCAGCCAGCGGCTGTTGTCACTTGCGGTATATCTTCGCCCTGTATATCTGTGGTTGAGAAATAATCCGAAGCTGCCGTGTTCCAGGGAAATGGCAGCACCAAGATTGTTTTTCGGCACATATATGAGCTGTTTGCCGGCAGACCTGTCACCGGCACTCCTTGCCCTTGTATTTTCTGCAATAGTGTGATCCCAGCTGAGATCAATCCTGCAAGCTGTTCTGCCGGCCTGTGCACTTAGGCCAAGCCTGGCCTCAAGGCCGTAACTCCTCACCTCATGTACGTTCTGAGGTGTCCAGTACATTGAGGCCTCTGAAGGGGTCCAGATTATCCATTCGGATATTTTCTTGTGATATCCGGTAAGTGATCCCCGATCAAGTATCATGAAGTAATTTTCACTTTTTTCTGCGATATTTTCAGAATCCGGATTTTCCCATGCAATGACCAGATCCTGGCTCCAGCCCCTTTCGGCCTCCAGTTCGGGATTGCCTCCCGGAGACCAGTACCTGTCGTTTATGGTGGGTACCCTGTAACTTCTCCCTGCGTTTGCCCTGATATTTACAGAAGGCCGGGGGAGATAAGAAAGGCCCAGGGTGGGTGCAAAAGGGGCGGGGTCGCCATCTACCAGCTCCTGGCGCACACTGAGAAGAAAATCAATTTTGCCCGGAATAGCCTCCCATTTCAGTGAATTGAATACTGCATAGCTGTGCTGGCGGTAACTCCTGTCATTATAGTCATCAGCTCTTGCCCTGTTTAATTGGGCATTTAAGCCGGTATTCACTGTCAGCGAAGTGAGTGGTGAGAATATTAGCTCGGCTTCATGTATATTTACCAGTGAGCCGGAAAGTCTTTCTCCGGTAAAATTGTCATCATACCATATTGATTCATCAAAGATACCGCCCCTCCAGTTGAATATGAATTTGTCAAATACTTTTTGCCAGTGCCCCGTAATTCTCAGGGCATCATCTTTCTGAAAGGCTCCGGCATATGGCTGTGCCATTGGTGGGGGGATGCTGCGTTCGCTGTCCTGCCACCATACTATAAGTTCCAGAAGGTTCCTGTTTCCGAAATTAATATAGGTCTCATACATTAGAGCGGTCTGACTGCCGGCGGCATTTTCCTGAACCTGTACCGGGCTGCCATAAAGGCTGGTGTTCCTGAATCTGTAACTGTTGTCAGAGTTACCAAGCTGCATTCGTAGTCTGGTATATATACGGTCGTTTCCCCAGGCAATGCCCAACTGGTTTGTCATCCCACCTATATTGGTTGCAAAGATGCCTGCAGTGATATCAAACCCCTTTGTTTTAGAGGGACGGTTGTTAATATGAATGCTCCCACCCATGCTCCCGCTGCCCCACATTGCACTGCCTCCGCCGTACTGAATTCCGGCCTCATCTATAAGGAAAACAGGGATCAGGGCCAGGTCGGTTTGCCCGTGCATGGGGCTTTGGATCTGGAAGCCGTTCCAGATAAGTGCTGTCTGGGCTGATGATCCTCCCCTCAGGGTGCTGGTAGCAAGAATGCCGGGTCCGTAATTTTTAATAAATATACCCCCATGTTGTAAAAGCAGGTTATCCAGGCCCTGATCAGTATAGCTTTCAATTAATGATTGGTCAATGATCTCAGTATTGTGACCAAGGCCGAAAGCAGAGTGCCTGGAACCTCTCACCTCGGTGCCTTCCAGCAGAATTATGGTATCGGGCAGATGATTCAGCTGTTTATCCTCAGTGAATTCTTTACCTGCTAAGAGGAGTGTTTGTGACCCAAGTGTGAGGGCAAACAGAAATGTAATATGCCATCCAAACATATAAAGCCATTTATTCCGGGAAATATTGCCCGTTAAAAAACTAAACCAATGGTACACTTGTAACAGACGGCGAATTATTTCGCTTTTTTTCCCGAAAGCTACAAATACGTATTGCTACAGGCAGGTCTTCTGACTTGTTCCATGTTTGCCGCCTTCCCGCCCTTGTGGGGCAGTGGCATTGGAGTGGCAAACATACATTAAGGAACTTACAGCAGCGGGTACTGTTCAGGATTTTCACCTGATTCCCTTTTCATCCGGATTATCCGATAGGATTCCGGAACCTGTAATCGTGCAAATATACATTAAAAAATTAAAAGTAGAGAGAAATTCCCAGTCCGGTCAATTCCTTTACGGGCCGGCAGTCGGGCTTGAGAATGCTGCCTTCAGAATTCAGGGCAACTGCTCCGCATCCGCCCCCGCAGGCCATCTGCAGTGCACAATCCCTGCATTCGTTGATTGCCCGGACATCCCTGTACTGCCACTGCCTTATCTTCTCCTCATTTAATTGCAGTTCGGGAAAGAACCTTCCCAACTCTTCGCCAGGTTTGCCCACTGTGGCTGTGCAGGGATATATAACCCCTTTGTAATCAAACGCCCATTCACTTTTGCAAGCCGGGCAGGCATCGAAAAGTGGCGGAGGCAGTGTCCCTTTGTCTTTAAGGAACCTGCTGACGCTGAATGCCGGTTTGTGAAATTCAAGAATTTCCGGGTGTTTTTTTATCAGGTGATAAAGCTCCTCATACATGGAGATCCGGGAATATATTCTTCCTGGCTCTGAATGACAGTGATGCAGTTCATAGTTCCTGCCCAGCTGAGTTTTGAAATAAGGTGATGCTGTCCATCCCTTTTCGATCGCATATCTGGCAAACTCAGGCAAATAATCGAGGTTTTCCCTGTCGACGACCATTCTCAGGTTAACACGCAGTCCCATCTGAAGACAGCGATCCAGGGCTGATGATATGCGCGAAAAAGTTTCGCTGCCATCTTTATGGGGCCTTCGCTTGTTGTGGATTCTTTCAGGTCCGTCAAGGGTTAACTGTATTTCCCTTATACTGGCCTTTGACAACAATTCAAGGTAGTCATCAAGATGATAACCGTTGGTCACCAGTGCGATATCAGTATTGCTGGCGGCGCACTGCTCTGTGAATGCAGACAAGAACTCCCTGTGTCTTTTACCCGGTAAAAGCGGTTCTCCCCCGAAAAGGGTCACATACTTCCTGCGGCCGCTGAAGAGCTGTTCTGAAAAGTCGAAGAAAGCTCCTGTCACCTTTTCGTCCGGGACTGAACTGCCCGAAAGGTAAGGCGCCTGGTAGCAGTAGCTGCAATTGAGGTTGCAGGCATATGTTGGTATGAAGAATAACTGGACCTCCTCTTTATCCCTTTCTTCGAGGAAGTCCATGTAGGCCATCCTGTAACTTATGATTTCTTTTTCGGGATCGGTAAGATATCCCCTTTTCTTAAAAGTGGCGGTAGCGGGATTGTTTGGCTGTTCAAGCGCCTTTAGTTCCTCTGCACTTATAATATCGGCATTGCCCGATAAAAGGTTCAGGATAACATAATTGCTGTTATCCTTTAAGCCGGATATTATATTAAAACGGGAAGGTTTCAGTGTATCAGTCATGACATCCGGCCTGGGCGGATGAAGTTTTTGCACAGCATTGCGCCTGTTTTGACTGCTTCTGCTTTTCCTGTTTCCTGGGTTTATTCACAAGACTTTTCATAAGGCTAATTATTTATTTACTGAACCCTTTTACTGTAAAACTGGCAACCTTTATTTTTCCCTTTTCGTAAGGCAATGACTCTTCAAGTATTTCAACACTCTCTAACCCTGCATCTGCAATGTTATGAAGGTAAACCTCCCTTCTTACTGCTCCTGCCCAGCATTCTGCTATCATTTCAGGATCAAGCCGGTATTTGTCGGGGACATTTTCAATTGCGTAAATGTCGCTTACTACAAACCTGCCCCCTGGTTTAAGAAGGCGGGAGATCTCCTTCCATACCCTGCCCTGGTTCAATGAGTGATTGATTGTACAATTGGATATAATCAGATCGGCACAATTATCCACGAGGGCTATTCTCTCCAGGCAGCTTTTTATGAATCCAATGTTTTCAATGCCTAGTTTTAAGGCTTGCTCACGTGCAATTTCAATCATGCCTGAAGAGATGTCCACTCCGCAGGCGTAACCGCTTTCTCCGGCAAGTGTTGCCATGCGTATTACATCACGCCCCTTGCCGCAACCAAGGTCTATGCAAAAATCCCCCCGGGTTACACCGGCAAAGGAAAGGGCTCCCCCGCATGAAAGGCAGCAGCCCCTGCGGGAGAGGCCGTCATATCTTCTGGCTATACTGCCGGTATAAACTTCCATCTACTCAAAAGATTGCAGTGCTTTTTTTATGATATCAACGCACTCCATAAGCTGTTCCTCGGTAATAACCAGGGGAGGTGCAAATCGTATCTTGTCGCCGTGGGTTGGCTTTGCCAGAAGCCCGAGTTCGGCCATCTTCAGGCACACGTCGATTGCCTCCTTATCCCCTTTTGGGTGGATCACTATGGCGTTCAGAAGTCCTTTACCCCTCACAAGGGTAAGCATTTCAGACTTTATTGCGCGAAGTTCCCGCCTGAGCAATTCTCCGAGTTTCTCGGCCCTTTCGGCTAGTTTTTCCTCCCGGATTACGTCAAGGGCTGCCATTGCCACCTTTGCAGCAACAGGGTTGCCCCCGAATGTTGATCCGTGCTGACCTGGTTTTATAACAAGCATTATATCATCATCGGCAAGGACTGCTGACACCGGATACATCCCTCCGCTTATTGCCTTGCCCAGGATCACTATGTCCGGCCTTACCCCTTCGTGTTCGCATGCAAGCATTTTCCCGGTACGCGCAATCCCTGTCTGCACCTCATCGGCAATGTAAAGTACATTGTTTTGCTTGCATAGCTCATGGGTCTTTTTAAGATACCCCTCATCGGGCACGAAAACACCAGCTTCTCCCTGTATCGGTTCGAACAGGAAACCTGCTACATCCGGATCTTTCAGGGCCTGTTCCAGGGCATCGGTATCATTGTAAGGAATCCTTATAAAGCCGGGAGTATAAGGGCCGTAATCCTTTGTTGCAACCGGATCGTTTGAAAATGATACTATGGTTGTGGTCCGTCCGTGGAAGTTGTTTTCACACACAACAATCTTGGCCTGGTTTTCCGGCACGCCTTTTTTCTGATAGGCCCATTTGCGGCAAAGCTTAATTGCTGTTTCAACGGCTTCGGCACCTGTGTTCATCGGCAAAACCTTATCATAGCCAAAGACCTCGTTGATGTATTTCTCGAACAACCCAAGTACGTCATTGTGGAAAGCCCTTGATGTCAGTGCAAGCCTGCCAGCCTGTTCGGTGAGTGCGCTAACTATCCTTGGGTGGCAATGACCCTGGTTTACTGCTGAGTAAGCTGAAAGAAAATCATAATATCTCTTCCCTTCAACATCCCATACGAAAACTCCTTCACCCCGCGATAGTACAACCGGCAGAGGATGGTAATTATGTGCACCGTACTTCTCTTCAAGTTCAATTGCCTGTTTCGAACTGATTTGTGAATTATTTTTCATATCGAGTTATGGTTTTTTGTGTATTATTATATAGGAATGTGGATATCTGGCTGTGATAGTTTGCAAATATAACAAAAGCATACCGAATTAAAAACTTAGAAGGCAACTGTTGTCTTTAGCCTGCCTAAAGACGGAAAGATGTTCTGAAAAATATATATCTTTATGTCTGAGCTTATCAGCAATAAAAACAAATCAGATGTATATCCCGGATTATGTAAGAAAGGACTCATACCTGATGCCTCATGCAAAGACTATCTCAGGGAGGCTGCGCAAGGCATACAATAAGGAGAAAGAGCTGACAGGAGATGCAGGCTCTATCTCTTCTTTTGCAATGGGGCACCATTATTACGGTCTTCATCTTGTGGATGGCCGGTGGGTTTTCAGGGAATGGGCCCCGAATGCCACCCGGATCTATCTTCTTGCAGGGCTCAACTCATGGAAAAGGGAGGAGGAGTTTGCATTCAATAGTACAGGAGACGGCAACTGGGAACTGACATTACCTTCAGACCTTCTTGGCCATATGGACATATACAGGCTCCTGATATGCTGGGAGGGTGGGGAAGGAGAGCGTATCCCTGCCTGGGCCCGCAGGGTGGTACAGGATCCGGCAAGCCTTATATTCAATGCACAGGTCTGGGATCCGCCCCATCCTTATGAATGGAAGAACAGACAAGCTGTTGGGCGGGCCGGATCTCCCATAATATATGAAGCACATCCGGGAATGGCAACAGAAGATTACAGGGTTGGCAGCTGGGAGGAGTTTCGCATCAATGTGCTGCCAAGGATTGAAAAGGCAGGGTATAATACCATACAGCTGATGGCCGTGCAGGAACATCCGTTTTACGGCTCTTTCGGATATCATGTAAGCAGTTTGTTCGCACCTTCCAGCCGGTTCGGAACTCCTGACGACCTCAGGGCACTTATAGACGATGCCCACGGCCGTGGCATAAGGGTAATTATGGATATTGTCCATTCTCACGCCGTAAAGAACGAGGTTGAGGGCATCAGCCGCTATGACGGAACCTACTATCAGTTTTTCCATGACGGGCCAAGAGGGGAGCACCCGGCATGGGACAGCCGGTGCTTTGATTACGGAAAGCCCGGGGTGATACACTTTTTGCTTTCAAACTGCCGTTACTGGCTGGAGGAGTTCTGTTTTGACGGTTTCCGTTTTGACGGGGTTACTAGCATGATCTACCTGGACCACGGCCTGGGATCTGATTTCACCTCCTATGAACAGTATTTCAACCTTAACCAGGACGAAGATGCTATTGTGTATCTTTTTCTCGCAAATAAAGTTATCCACGAGTTCCGCCCAGGTGCGGTTACAGTTGCCGAGGAGATGAGCGGGATGCCTGGACTGGCAGCTCCGGAATCCCTGGGTGGTATAGGGTTTGACTACAGGCTCGCCATGGGGGTGCCTGACTTCTGGATACGTACCATAAAGGAGAAAAAAGTTGAGTTCTGGCACGTAGGAGAGATCTTTCACCAGCTGAAATCAAAACGGCCCGAGGAGAGTACGGTGCATTACGCTGAATCACACGACCAGGCTCTTGTCGGAGACAAGAGTATTATTTTCTGGCTTATAGACAGGGAGATGTACTCCGGTATGCGCAAGGATCATTCAAACCTGGTGGTTGATAACGGGATAGCACTGCACAAGATGATAAGGCTTATAAGCTTTGCTACTGCCGGCAACGGTTATCTAAACTTCATGGGAAATGAGTTCGGACATCCTGAGTGGATAGATTTTCCGAATGAACATAACAACTGGTCGTACCATTATGCGCGAAGGCAATGGAGCCTTGCTGACAATCATGACCTGAAATACCACTTGCTTGCTGATTTTGACAGAAAGATGGTGGATCTTATGGTTTCAGGCAGGGTGCTGGAGGATCAGGAGATAAGTCTGTACAGTGAACATGTGTCGGACCAGGTGCTGGCCTTTGGCAGGGCGGGATTGATTTTTATATTTAATTTCAGCCCCTTCAATTCCTATACTTCCTATAAACTAAACCTACCTGACGGGGATTATTCTGTTGTGCTTAATACCGACTCTAAGCTGTTTGGCGGTCATGGACGGCTGGATGAGGGTATTGTTTACAAAGGAGATAAAGACGGGCTGCTGATGTATCTGCCCTCCCTCTCGGGGATTGTTTTTGCCTGCACTAAACATTAAACCGGACATGAAATATGTCTCCGTCCTGAACAGTGTAGTTCTTCCCTTCAATATTAAACTTTCCGGCCTGTTTGCATGCATGTTCCGAACCCAGCTCCAGGAAGTCGGCAGACTTCATTACTTCCGCCCGGATAAATCCCCTCTCCATGTCGGAATGGATAACACTTGCTGCCCTGGGGGCATGTGTGCCTTCGCGTATTGTCCAGGCCCTTACCTCTTTGGGGCCTACAGTAAAGAAGGTGTTTAACTTCAGAGTATTGTAGGCTGCCCTTATGAGCTTGTTAACAGCGGGCTCTTCAAGGCCGAGGTCCTGAAGGAACTCCTTACGGTCCTCTTCTGTGTCAAGGCTCGAGATTTCCGCTTCTGCAAGCGCTGCAATGACGAGCATTTCGCAATTCTCAGCCCTTATGGCCGGTTCTACCGCTTTTACATGATCATTTCCGGACACGGCTGAGGATTCATCTACATTGCATACGTAGATTACCGGTTTTACGGTAAGAAGGAAGCAGTCATCCAGATACTTCCTGTCTGTATCTTTTATCCCGAAGGTTCTGGCCGGCTCCCCGTTTTCAAAATGTTCAATGAGTTCAGAGAGTACTTCGCCCCCCCTTTTGGCATCCTTGTCGCCTACCGACGCAACTTTTGCCAGGCGTTCACGTTTCTTTTCTACAGTTTCAAGATCGCTTGTAATAAGCTCCAGGTCTATTATCTCCTTATCTCTTGAAGGGTTTACGCTGCCCTCTGCATGCGGAACAGTATCGTCATCAAAACACCTTATAACATGGATTATGGCGTCGCACTGGCGTATATCGGCAAGAAACTGATTACCTCCCTTTATCTTGCTCCCCCCTTTTATAAGCCCTGGAATATCAACAATTTCGACCGTTGTGGGCACTACTTTTGCCGGTTTGACAATCCGGGCAAGAGCATCAAGGCGGTGGTCGGGTACTTCGATCTGCCCGAGGTTCGTCCGCCCGGTTACCTGCGAAGCACCGGTCTGCCCCTTTGACAGGGAATTGAAGAGTGTTGTCTTTCCTGATCCCGCAATACCTACAAATCCGCAATTCAAGGCCATGTTCTCTCTTTTTTAAAACAGGCAAAGGTATAAAAAAGTGTAGTTACAACCGAGCATATATTTTGGCCGGGAACCAAAAATGCTTTTATTTGTTATAGTTTTAAAACCGTCAGGATGCAAAAAGAACTCAATACGGAAAGGATCCCGATTAAGATGTGGCTTGAAGACATTGAAGCAGGGGCCCTTGAGCAGGCAAGGAATCTGGCAAACTTCCCGTTTGCCGTCAGTCACATAGCCCTTATGCCCGACTGCCACCAGGGTTTTGGCATGCCTATCGGCGGGGTAATGGCCACAAAGGATGTCATTGTTCCAAATGCTGTCGGTGTGGATATTGGCTGTGGCATGTGTGCGGTTAAAACCAATATGGAGGATATCAAAAGAGATGAACTCATAAATATTCTTACTGCCATACGTTCAATGATACCTCTTGGCCACAGGCACCATAAAAAAAGCCAGGATCCCCGCCGAATGCCCCCGGTAGGGGACAAAGGTAAAATGCCGGTGGTTATGCGTGAATACAATAGCGCAACAAGGCAGATAGGTACGCTGGGTGGAGGGAATCATTTTGTTGAAATCCAGAAGGGTTCTGATGGCGGGATATGGATAATGGTACATAGCGGGAGCCGTAACATAGGCAAACAGGTGGCAGACCACTACAACCGGCTGGCCGTAAAACTGAATCAGAAATGGGACAGTCCGGTACCGCGTTCGCATCAGCTGGCCTATCTGCCGGTTGACAGCAGAGAAGGAAGACAGTACATAAACGAGATGAATTACTGTATTGATTTTGCCTTTGCCAGCCGCAAACTTATGATGGATAATACCATGGGAGTGTTCAGGTCATTCTACGGCAGCGGTCTGGAGTTTTCGCCAATGATAAATATTGCACACAATTATGCATCAATGGAGCACCATTTCGGTATGGAAGTGGTTGTTCACCGCAAGGGTGCCACAAAGGCCGGCAGGGACACAACCGGTATCATCCCGGGCAGCCAGGGTGCGAACAGCTACATAGTAAGGGGAAAGGGCAACAAAGACAGCTTTGAGAGCTGTTCTCACGGTGCCGGCCGCACAATGGGCAGGAAAGAGGCCATAAGAAACCTCAACCTTGCTGAAGAGGTCAGAAAGCTGGAGAAAAAGGGTATAGTTCACGCCATCAAAAGCCAGCGTGACCTGGAGGAGGCAACCAGTGCATACAAGGATATTGCCCGGGTAATGGATCTACAGCGCGACCTTGTAGATGTACTGGTAGAACTGAGCCCGCTTGCCGTTATAAAAGGATAAGGGGATCAGCATATCGATGCACTATCCCACTGCTCACGGATAAGCCTTGCAGCAGCAGGTATTGTTTCCTTTCTGTCGCCGTCGCTGCCGCATTCCAGGCTTATGTAATTCTGATAGCCAATGTGTTTGAGGGCCTTGAACCCGTTGGTGTAGTCATCTCCCTCATCCTCCCCGGGCATCCTTCTTCGTTGCCGGCTTGCAATATGCATATGGTGAAGGTAATCGGCTGCAGAGAATATTCCGCCCATATCACTTGTCTCTTCCCATGTCATATGCCAGAAATCACCCATTACTCCGATACCATCGCTTTCAGTATCTTTTGCAATAGCCGCCGCATCGGCAAGTATCCTCAGGAAATATGCCTCTCTTCTGTTGAGAGGTTCAAGCAATATCCTAGTATTATGCCTGGCTGCAAACTCTCCAAGCTCCTGCAGCTTTTCGATCAGAACCTCCCTGGATTCCTGGTGGGGAAGCGATTCCTGGCGGTTAAATGCAGGAACTACAATAAGACCTGTTGAGCCCAGTGCCCCTGCTGCCTCCAGTATAGTCTTAATGGAATCAACTGCTTCCTGCCTTACGGCCGGATCCTTTGCTATCAGAAAACCCCTGAAGCCTGCTACAACAGCACTTATTTCTATCTGGCGGTTACTAAGTGCGTTTTCAAGCTCACTTACCCTCTCGGCCAGGTTTGCACCATGGGGCTCAAGTCCGGTAAATCCGTGCTCTTCCAGAAAATCAAGTTTTTCATTAAGGCTGTCTCCGGGGGCTACCCCCTCCTGGCTGGCCAGCTTCAGCTTTGGCTCCGGTTTGCGGTCGTTGTTGCCGTTGGTCACCGGCCTGCTGCATCCGCTTATCATCGCGGCTCCTGCTATAGCTGATATTGTAATGAATGATCGTCTGTCCATTTTAAAGGTTTTGGTTAAAGAATAAATTACACATCAAATATAAGGCTTTCCCGCAATTTGTTATAAAATAGGATCAGTTGCCGGAAAAGCCATATATTTATGGCACCATGTCAGTTATTAACCGATAGGGACAGAAATCAAACAGAAGCTCAGAATCTTAATAGTGATAATGTTCAGTAGGTCAAGGATATATAGTATTATTTACCAGGGTTTAACTTTTTTTGCCTCATTTTTTAATTTACCGGCTACTGCCCGGATCCAAGGCTTCACCGTCCTGCTTATAATGCTTGCCGGCACTGTACTTGCAGATCAGCTCCCGCCTCCCTCTTTTTCTCACCCATCGGGCTTTTACAAGGAGGAGTTCAACCTGCTTTTGTCGTCCGGTAAGCCGGGAGCGACCATCTATTACACACTTGATGGCTCTGAACCTGATCCGGACAACCTTGAGGGGTCCACTTTCAGGTACAGGAACAGATGGCCGGAACAACCGGGTCAGAGCAGCGGCAGCTTTTTTACCGGCCGTTACATCACATATGAGTATGCCGGGCCGCTAAGGGTGCATGACCGTTCGAAGGATGCCAACAGTGTATCGAGAAAGTCCTCGGCATACTACTATTCCCCCTGGTACTTCCCATCTTCTCCGGTGCCAAAGGCATTTATTATCAGGGCAAGGGTTTTTATTGAAGGATATACGCCCAGCCCCACAGTTACCAGGACCTATTTCATCAACCCAGGGGGCAGGACATGGAAAGACCTGCCTGTGATAAGTATCCAGACGGCAGAAAAACAACTTTTCGATTATGATGATGGCATCTACACACCCGGGGTGGATTTCGAAGAATGGCGTGAGGAAAATCCGAACCTCCCGCCCAATGGCGGCAGGCCGGCAAACTATCACCGCAGGGGGGTGGAGTGGGAGTATCCTGCGCATTTTTCATTCTGGGATGAAGGATCAGCCTACCCGGATCTTGCACAGGATATTGGCTTCCGTATCCATGGCGGCTGGAGCAGGTCCTTCCCGATGAAATCCATTCGGATATATGCAAGGAGTGAGTATGGGGAATCCAGCCTGGATTATACCTTTTTCCGGGAGTCTGATGACGAAGGTTTTAAGCGCCTTATATTGAGGAACTCAGGTAATGACTGGTTTGAGCTGATGTTCAGGGATGCGTTTATACAGGGAGTCAACATTCACCTAAGGATGGACACCCAGGCATACCGTCCCGCTGTACTGTTCCTGAACGGTGAATACTGGGGTATACACAACATAAGGGAAAGGTACGACAAACACTACCTGGAAAGGGTATACGGTGTTGAGGAGGAGATGTTAGACCTTCTTACTCTGAATGGACAGGTCAAGGAGGGAGACGACCTGCATTACTCGGAGACTCTGGATTACATCAAAATGTTTGGCGTTGAGCATGATCATCATTACCGGCACATACAGACACGTATTGACACCGAAAACTTTATCGATTACCAGATAGCAAATATATATGCCGTAAATACTGACTGGCCCGGCAACAATATCGACTACTGGAGGAAACGGACGGCCTCATATGAACCTGCCTCCAGGTATGGCCATGACGGCAGGTGGAGGTGGCTGGCATTTGATATGGACTTTGGTTTTGCACTTCATTCGCATTATTCGCACAATACCCTGGAGTTTGCCACCCAGGCGGGAAATCACGGCTGGCCGAACCCCGACTGGTCAACTTTCCTGTTGAGGGAGATGCTGAAGAATGATGATTTCAAAAGGGATTTTGTAAGCCGCTTTGCTGATCTTCTGAATAGTGCATACCTGCCAGGCAGGGTAGGTGAACTGATAACTGCTTACCAGCAGGAGATCGAAGCTGAAATGGGCGAACACATAATGCGATGGAGCGTCCCCTCGTCAGTGGGCGGGTGGAACAACCTTGTGAACGATATGCGCAATTTTGCTAATGAAAGACCCCGGAGGCAGTGGGATCATCTTATGGATTTCTTTTCACTGCCCGATACAGGGTATGTCAGGGTTGATGTTTCAGATCCTGCCCAGGGGTATATAAGGCTCAACTCACTGGATATAAATGAAAAAACACCGGGTATTGGCAAGGAGGTATATCCCTGGTCGGGGACCTACTTTGAAGGCGTCCCGGTAAGGCTTGAAGCGGTTCCATACGGAGATTTTACATTCAGCCACTGGGAGGTAAACGGTAAAAACCAGGTGGCAGGTAACAAACAGGATAATGGCAAAGTGATCCATTCAGACCCGGCCGGCCGGTCAACCTACACGGCCCACTTTTTGCCGGAAGGGGAAAGGGAAGTTGTTCACTACTGGCACTTTAACAGCCTTACTGACAGCGGGCCACTGGAAATGGTTCTGTCGGACTTTTCCAGGATTACCAATGGGTATATAATTTACAGGGGTAGCGGTGAGGGCTACATGGATATGGTCAATGACGGATCCGTCTTAAACCTGGAGTTTGGCCAGCCCCCGGGATACGCTCTCAGGGTAAGGAATCCCTCCCACGAGCGGGAACTGGTGATCCATGCCCCAACTACCGGATTTGACAACCTGTTCCTGGAGTATGCTGTGCGGCGTACTCCAAATGGTGCCGGTAAGCAATCAATCTACGTTTCAGCTGATGCAGGGGAGTCATGGACCAGGCTGGAGCCTTCCGGGTTCTTGTTTCAGTCAGATGCTGAGATGGCCTCCAAGGGTGATTTACCGGACAAGGAACTGATAGGTGAAGATTACATAATAGAAGAAGAGTGGCAGCTTATCAGATTTGATTTGTCTGCTATGGAATCCCTGAGTGATAATGAGCATGTACGTTTCAGGATTCTCTTCGGGGGAGAGAATATTTACGGTGACTCTGGCAATAACCGCTTTGACAATATAAGCCTGAAGGGTGAACGCATTTCTGAAGAAACCCTCTATTACAGTAAAAGTGAAGGACACCTGCATGAGCCCTCCACCTGGGGCATAAATCCGGACGGCAGCGGTGATAGCCCCCCTTCGTTTGAGAAGGATGCAGCAGTCTATGTTTTGACCAACAGGGACAGCGTGGAGCTTTCGGCCAACTGGGCCATTACAGGAGAAGGCTCATGCCTTGTTGCGGGAGACGGTCAGAGGGAGCTGAGCTTTAGCATTCCGCCGGACTACATTTTTGCGGGCACCATGGATGTTTCAGATGGTGCCAAACTCTTCCTGGGAAATCCAATACTCCCTGACATCCAGTTAATATCGCCAGGCTCTGTAATTGTATTTGAACAAACAGACATAGTTACCGTTCCGCCGGGTGTCTACGGGTCGCTGTGGTTTGAGAACAACGTGAAGAGGGTTTCCGGAAGCTACACCGTGCTGAATGATTTTAAGGTGAAGGATGCTGCAGTGCTGCTGAGTGAATATACCCTGCTCAGCATTATGGGAGATGTTTTATACACGGGTGAGGTGGAGACACTTGCAGCCGGGAACCTGAATATGCTCATAAACGGGGAAGGCGACCAGTGGATTGTTTCGGAAGGGGACAATATGGTCGAAGCATATAACCTCTATATTGAAAAAAAGGCGGGCCATCTGGAGCTGGCCTCTGACATATTTGCCCTGAATAACTTCAGGGTTGAGCTTGGCCCGGGGGCGTCATTCAGTGACGGCGGCCGTCAGATAAGGCTCAATGATGACCTCAGGCTCAGAGGAGATGGCGGCAGTTTTGACCTGACTGGCAGTATATTTCTGACTGCAGGTACCGGCACCAATGACTTCGAAGTCAGCCCGGTTGCGCTTAACGAGCTGGTGATAGACGTTGACGGGGATGCACGTCCCGACTTTGCCCTCGCGGATGAAACTGTTTCGATAAGGGGCGATTTCACCATCAGGAGCCGCTCAGAAAGGCCCGTGAGGTTAAGGGACAGGGTGTTCCATATAGGCGGCGATTTGCATGTGGATATAAGCACTTCTGAGCAGATCGAGGAAGACCGCAGCATTCTTGTCTTTTCCGGTTCAGGCAGACAGAGGATCGCCAACCACTCATATGACGGTCCCGGTATGCTGCAGAATATCACGGTCGACAACCCTGAAGACGTTGAGGTAACCGGTGGAAATATAACCTTTGACGGATTCCTGCACTTCGAGAGAGGCCTGCTGCACAGCTCTCACGAGAGCATGCTGAAACTGGGACCTGGATATGATATAAGCGGGTATGAAAGCGGAGGTGGATATGTCAACGGACCGCTCGGTATATATGACAGGGGAGAGGGGAGGAGAATGGATTTTGCAATTGGTGACCAGGAAGGCTTGAAGGCGGTATTCCTGAGCCTTGAAAGGGAGGATGGTAATATTCAGCTGTTTACGGCTGAGTATTTTCGTTCAGCCCCGCCAGGCTTTCCTTTGTCACAGGATGTAGCTGAACTTATAGGCGGAGCCGGGTACTTTGAGATATCACACCCGACAGGTGATGTATCAATCACCGGGGGCAGGATAAGGGTCCCCTACCTTGGTTACGAGGAGTTTGAGGGTGAGCTCTGTATAGCACTGCTCAGTGATGATGAGTGGATCAGCATTGGGGCTTATTATCCGGAAGAAAGCCCCGGTTATATTGAATCTGATCTCGGGTTTGACCGGCTTGGGCTTTTTGCCCTTGCAAGGGCAACGGAGACACTTGATGCAGCAGGGCCGGAAGGTGACAGCGGTGAACTGAAAGTCTATCCCAATCCTGCAGTTACAGGGGGGGAGGTTATACTGGAGGCATCCGGGGAGGTCTATATGTACAGTATCATGGGTGAGATGCTGATAAAAAGCCTGGGAGGTGAAAGGGTAAGCCTTGAGGGTTTGGAACCCGGGGTGTACCTTTTAAGGGACCGGGAAGGTAACAGTGCAAGGCTGGTTGTTATGTGATATCCAATGGCCTGTAAAAAACAAAGCTCCCGGCAAACATTGCCGGGAGCTAACAGCATTTCGTTTCCTGATTTTGTTCAATATCTGTTATTTGCAGCAGTCCAAATAATCCAGAGCCTGCTCATATACATTTTCGGCCGTATAGCCCAGTTTCTGGTCAAGTACTTTTGCCGGTGCTGAATATCCAAAGCTGTCCAGGCCAACGACCCTGCCCTTGGGCCCTACGACTCCGGCAAGTGTAACGGGGAGCCCTGCCGTAAGCCCCAGGACCGGGGTATCAGGAGGAAGTACTTTATCCTGCCACTCCTTATCCTGTTCGCGGAATAACCCTTCGGAAATAACGGATACCACCTGTACCCTGAGTGATTTCTTTTCCCTTAATAGTTTGGCACCTTCGTAAAGGGTACTGACTTCCGAACCGTTTCCGGCAAGTACCAGGTCAACAGAACCTTCATCCCTGTCGACAATATAGCCTCCCTTTTCTGCTCCCAGTGCTTCTGTATAGCGGTCTTCCCTTGCGGGGAGGTCCTGGATGTTCTGTCGGGAAAGCAGCAGGGCAGTCGGAGTTCCCTGGTTTTCAAGTGCCATCTTCCATGCAATATTGGTTTCTATTGCATCAGCGGGCCTGAGCACGAGCATGCTCCTGTTTCCGCTGTGGTTCTTCATCTGTTCGAGCAGCCTTATCTGGGCCTCCTGCTCGACCGGCTGGTGGGTCGGGCCATCTTCTCCCACCCTGAAGGCATCATGTGTCCAGACATAGATCACAGGCAGCTCCATTAGTGCTGCAAGCCTAACTGCCGGCTTCATATAATCTGAGAACACAAAGAAGGTTGCACACACGGGGATCACTCCACCATGCAATGCCATGCCGTTTGCAATTGCGCCCATGCTTAGCTCTGAGACACCTGCCTGAAGGAAGGCGCCACTAAAATCCCCTTTTACAAACTGTTTTGTCTTTTTAAGGAAGCCATCGGTTTTGTCGCTGTTTGACAGGTCGGCTGAGGCAACGATCATATTCTCGACCTTGTCTGCAAGGTATGCAAGCACTGTACCTGAGGCAGCCCTTGATGCAATGTTCTCTTTCTGCTCTATTTCAGAGAAATCAATTTTAGGTAGTTTCCCTTCGAGGAAGCTGCCAAGTTTGGCTGCGAGCCCTGGGTTCTTATCTGCCCATTTGCTGAACTCCTCCTTTTTTGCCTTTGCTGACTTGCGCTTTTGCTCATTTACACCGTCCCAGTATTTTTTAACATCATCAAATACCCTGAAGGGATCTGACTGATCGCCGCCAAGATTCTCCACGGTTTTCCCGAATGATGCGCCTGCTTTAGAAAGGGGCATACCATGGGTGGATGATTGTCTTTCGAACGAGCTTCCATCTTCGGTAACGGCACCTTTGCCCATTATGGTCTTACCAATTATCAGACTTGGCCTTTCTGTTTCGTTAGCTGCCTCTTTCAGTGCATTTCTTATCTCATCCGGGTCATTGCCATTGATGTTCAATACGTGCCATCCCCAGGCCCTGTATTTCATTGCTGTGTCTTCATGTGTTACAGCGTCGGTATCGGTTGACAGCTGAATGTCGTTCGAGTCGAAGAACATTGTAAGATTGCCAAGCCCGAGATAACCGGCTATTCTTCCTGCACCCTGGCTTATCTCTTCCTGTATGCCTCCATCGGATATGAATGCATATGTTTTATGGGATACGCTTTCGCCAAATCTTGCGACCATAAAACGCTCTGCTATTGCCGCCCCTACAGCGTTGGTGTGCCCCATCCCAAGTGGGCCGGAAGTGTTCTCAACTCCAATGGCGGGATCCACTTCCGGATGCCCGGGCGTGGTGCTGCCCCACTGCCTGAAATTCTCTATGTCCTCCTTCTTGAAAAACCCTGCAAGGTGGAGAATTGAATATAGCATGGGCGACATATGTCCCGGATCAAGAAAGAACCTGTCTCGCTGCAGCCAGGTGCCATCGTCAGGATCGTAATTGAGGAATTCAGAATAAAGAATGTTTACAAAATCCGCACCTCCCATGGCACCACCGGGATGCCCCGATTGTGCCTTTTCTACCATTGCGGCTGAGAGTATCCTGATATTGTCTGCTGATCTGTTTATAATTTCTTTCATAACAGTATTATATTTGATTATTGTTTGCCGGTTAACTTATTTTGATCCAAAAAGTGGTCAAAAAGATTGCGAATATAATCAATTTTATTGAGGT
>SLKR01000001.1 GCA_007134525.1 Bacteroidales bacterium
ATAAACAAGGCTATACAAAATATTTTGTACAGCCTTGCAATTATACTCCTTTCACGTCATTAAAGCATAAGCCCCGGTTCGCAGCTTACGTCAGGGTTGAACGGGAAGTACATACCCAGGGGGTTGGGCCTCCATACCCAAACATGAAGCTGGTAATTATCAAATTCCAGACCTTCACCGGCAGGTTTTGCTTCCATAAAGTCAAACACTGTATCACCAAGTTTTGGAGGCTCATCGTTACCCATATCCCAGAGCTCCGCAACAATTATATACTCAACACCTACCAGCTCCATACCACCGTCCTCCTGGGGTTCATAAAGCAATGCCTGGGGCTGGATATGATTAAAGCCGCCTCCGACCAGGTCGGGGCGCACATAATGATACCCCATTGCACCAAGGCCCTCTGCATATACACAGTGTGATCCCAGTACATAACCTTCTGAGATGGCATATTCTTGATCGTGGAATTTTGCTGTGTGCCTTCTTATCTCTGCCAGCAACCTGTTCTGTGCTGCAGGGTTATCCTTTGCAGTTAAACCGGGAGGAGTTGACTGCGAGACCTTTTGCTCCCTCTCGTTTACGAAGGTTTCGGTTTCAGTGATCATTTCACTGGAGCAAGATGCGATAACAATCATTGCAGCAATTGTCCACAATGCAAAAATTGCATTTTTTCTAATTTTCTTTTTCATAACTATCCGGGTTTTGTTAATAAATATCCGACAACTTACTATTGCCTTTTTGCAAAAATGATGAGAATTCTAAGTGATTGATATGCAAAAAAGTCAGTAAATAATGCGAAAAATGTCCGGAAGGATTGATGTATTTATTGTACTTTCATGCTATTGGAAACATTTTAAATAGAGGAAGATATATGCAGACAAGAGATTTGGCTTATCTGAAGAAACTGCTTGAGAGCCCCGGCCCGTCAGGATTTGAGCAGGAATCTCAGAAGGTGTTCAGGGATTTCGCTTCAGGGTATTGTGATGATGTCAGAACGGATGTGCATGGTAATGTTGTGGCATACAGAAAGGGAAACTCTTCCAGAAAGATCATGATGACCGCCCATATTGATGAAATTGGCTTCATGGCAAGATATATTGATGACAATGCCTGTATAAGGTTTGACAGCATAGGGGGGGTTGATGCGACACTGCTTCCCGGGCTTGCTGTCAAACTGTACAGTGGGGGCATTGCAATTGATGGTATAATTGGCAAAAAGCCAATACACCTTATGACACAGGAAGAGAGGAATAAGGCTGTGAAACTGGACGACCTGTGGATAGACATAGGTGCAAGCTCTCCTGATGATGCCAGGAAAAAGGTGTCTGTAGGTGACTATATTACCTTCAGGCCCGGTGTTATAGAACTGCCCGAAGGGCTTATCGCTTCAAAGTCACTCGATAACAGGATAGGAGTATTTGTTTTGTCCTCTGTTCTTAAGGAGTTGTCAGGTACCGGTAACCTGCCTGATATATATATTGTTTCATCGGTTCAGGAAGAGGTCGGGCTAAGGGGTGCGGTTACCAGCACTTACAATATAAAACCGGATATCGGCATTGCAGTGGATGTTACACATGCAACTGATTATCCTGCTATTGACAAGAACAAGCATGGTGATATCAGGCTTGGCGAAGGTTGCGTTCTGCCGGTGGGAGCCAATATAAATGCAAAGGTCCTGGAAATAATGAAGAATGTTGCCGGGGAGAATGGAGTGAAATACCAACTGGAAGCAGCTCCGAGGAGTACAGGTACCGATGCGAGCGCAATCCAGCTTTCCCGTGGTGGAGTGGCTTCAGGGCTAGTAAGTATTCCCTTAAGATATATGCATGGTCCAAATGAGGTTGTATCTCTCAGTGATGCCGGCAGTGCAATTGATATTCTTTCATTATTTTGCCGGAATATTGACAAGGAAACGGATCTTATACCCTAGACTATGAACTACAGACCTGTTATTGATGATCTGTACAGAAAGCTCAAAATGGCTGACAATCCGGGGAGGCTTGCCACATATATACCTGAGCTTGCAAATGTTGATCCTGAAAAGTTTGGTATACATATTACGGATGTTAACGGCAACTCTTATGGTACAGGTGACTGCCTGGAAAAGTTCTCCATCCAGAGCATTGCAAAGGTTCTGTCGCTATGTCTTACATATAAGCTAAAAGGAGAAGACATATGGAGCAGGCTTGGATATGAGCCTTCAGGAACGGCATTTAATTCTCTTGTGCAGCTTGAAAGCGACAGGGGCATACCGAAAAATCCCCTAATAAATGCAGGTGCCCTTGTTATCTGTGACATCCTGATAAGTATTTTGAACAATCCGGGGGAGGAGTTCCTGGAATTTGTAAGGGAGGTTTCCGGAATTCCGTCAATTAACTATTCTGAACGAATTGCAGGATCAGAGAAGTCGGCAGGATACCTGAATACCGCACTCTGCAATTTTATTAAGTCATTTGGCAATATTGAAAATGACACGGAAGAAGTGCTGGACTTTTACTTCAATACCTGTTCAATAGAGATTAGCTGCAAAGAGCTTTCACAGACTTTCCTCTTTCTGGCCAACGGTGGCCGGAAAGCCGGTGATGGTAAACAGATGCTTACCCTCAGCCAGGTAAAAAGAATTAACGCGATAATGCAAACATGCGGTTTTTATGATGAATCGGGTGATTTCGCATTCAGGGTTGGGCTTCCGGGCAAAAGCGGAATAGGCGGAGGTATAATTGCAATTCATCCCGGCAAATACAGTATTGCGGTATGGAGCCCCAGGCTTAACAAGAAAGGTAACTCATACCTGGCTGTGGAGTTTCTTGAGCAGTTTACTACCAGGACACAGTTATCTATATTCTGAATATGCTTCTTACTTTTCAAATTGTGATTAAATATTTACAGTATGGATAAAGCGGACATGAGTGGGGATATGCTGTTTAACTCACTCACTGAATTAACCTCTACCGGAATAATAGTCTATCAGGATAACAGGCTTGTTTATTATAATAAGGCAGCCAGGGAGATTACTGCCTCTTCGGGGGATTGGTTTTTGAGAGGAAGATATATATGGGATTTGGTTCACCCTGACCAAAGAGACAGGGTAAAGGAGATTGCCTTAAGAAGACAAAGGGGAGAAAAGGTCCCCCAAAGACACGAGGTGAAGATTCTTTGTGAAAACGGGGATGTAAAATGGGTTGATATTGCAGCAGGACTTATAATGTGGAATGGAAAGCCTGCAGTGTTGGGCACGGCATCGGATATTACAAGCAGGAAAAGGTATGAGCAGGAGTTGTATAATAGCCGTGAGAAATATAAGATGCTGGTCGAGAACCTTAACGAGATTATATATACCCTCGATAACAAGGCTTTTATTACATATGTTTCTCCAAATATCAAGGCTCTTGGCGGATACAGTGCAGAAGAGGTTACAGGCCGCAACTTTGTCGACTTTGTGCACCCGGAAGACAAACAGGGGCGATCGAAGCAGTTTAAAAATATCCTGTCGGGCCGGGTCGAACCGTCCGAATACCGTTTTATGAAAAAGGATGGTCAATATGTTTGGATAAGAACCAGGGGCAGACCACTGAGAAAGGGCACTGAAGTGGTCGGGGTACAGGGAGTCCTTACCGATATAACTGACCTTAAGGATTACCAGCAGGAATTACTCCGATCAAAAGAGAAGGCCGAAGCCGCCGAAAAGGCTAAGTCTGCATTCCTGGCAAATATGAGCCACGAGATACGTACTCCGCTGAACGCAATACTTGGCTTTAGTGAAATCTTGCTTGAAATGGTCAGTGAGCAGAAACAGGAGAAGCTTTTAAAGCATATCAGGGCGAGCGGTATGCACCTGCTGTCACTTATTGAGGATGTTCTGGACCTGTCAAGGATAGAGGCAGGGAGGTTTAATATTGAACCTCATCCTTCAAATATAAGGACGCTGATGGATGAGATTAATATGATCTATTACGAAAAGGCAGAAAGCAAGGGAGTACATTTTTTCATGAATGTTTCCGAAAATGTTCCTGAGTTGGTCTATCTGGATGAATCGCGCATAAAACAAGTGGTTCTTAACCTTGTTGACAATGCAGTAAAATTTACCCCCAGGGGCAGGGTAAATATTGATGTTGATTTTTTAAGGCATGACACCAATAAAGGGGTTCTGAAAGTAAGGATTGAAGATACAGGTATTGGTGTGCCAAAGGAGGATCATGATACCATTTTTAAACCTTTTTTACAGCAAAGCAGTCAGCTTAACAGGGAGTTTGAAGGGTCGGGCCTCGGCCTTCCGATTTCTGCCCGCCTGGCCAGACTCATGGGAGGCAGGGTTAGTATGGAAAGCAAGGCAGGTAAGGGTTCTGTTTTTACCTTGAGCATACCTGATATTCATGTTATGAAGAGCAGTTTTAGCTCAGGCACAGATAAATCCGGAAATAAACAGCTGTATTTTAATGATATGTCAGCCCTGGTGATTGACGACAACCGGGCCAGTCTGGAGCTGTTGAGCCACATCCTCCGGACAGCCGGCCTGAATGTGTTTAAGGCAGAGAGTGGAATAAAGGTATTTGAAATACTTGACAATGTGAGGCCTTCAATTATATTTGCTGATATTGCTCTGTCAGATAGAGGAGGTCATAGGGTGGCAGAGCGGATAAGAGAAAACCCTATTCTGAGTGATACCCCGATGATTGCATATACAGATGCGCCCACCGAAAAAGTTACAGCGATAAGGGATAATTTATTCAACGGGGTATTAAAAAAGCCTGTGAGTAATACAGCTCTGTTTTCTATTCTCAGGAAATTCTTAAAGGATGCAGGCACAAACATTAAAGTTGAAAAAACAGATACTTATCCGGGAGAGTTTGCTGACAAGGTGCATGATATCACCAGTGAACAAAAAGACGAACTACCTGCTCTTTTGTACCTGCTTGAATCAGAATATATGCCTGCCTGGGAAATTATCAAGGATCAGCTGGTGCTTTTCAGGATAAAGGATTTTGCTACAGGACTTGATAATCTGGGAAAAGAAAAGAATTTCCGGGTACTGGTCTATTACGCCGGACGACTTATGGAAGGTATTGAAGAGCTTGATATTGACAACCTGAAGGAAAGCCTTGAGTTATTTCCCGCACTCGTTGACTTTCTTAGGAGTATTCAGCCTGGTAATTAAAAAATGTACATATTGGAAAGTATTGTCATATCTCCTGCAGGCATCATATAATCCTGCCTTGGTTCATATCCGTGAGGTATAGGAACATATCCGGGCTCATAGGAATTGATCTGCAAGCCTACCCGCTTGTCTTTGCCGGTTATAATTTCCAGCTCCAGATCCTCTTTGGCAGGAGCCAGTAGAGTAAACTTCCTCCATTTTGTATCATATACCGGATGCAGAGTCTGTTTTTCCAGCCCCGGGATTTTTAAAGAAGTCTCCATATTTCCTGTGTCGATGAACAGGTCCAAACTTGCAGCGAACGGGCATACGAGAACTCTTATTTTAAGCCGCCTGCTCTCGCCGTATGTGGAATCCGATATAAGCTCCGCGACCGGGTGTTGTCTTGCGTGGTGTGATTCAGTTAATGTTGCTGCAACTGTTTTACTTGAGCCCGGAATAAACCCTCCCAGGCTGACTGTATCGGGCGATGACGAAAGGAACTGAGCCGTCCATTCGTCAGGCTTTTCCCTTTGATGGCTAAGCCAGTATGCTGCTCCTGTACTGGCATTATATAAATACATAATGTTGTTTTGCCTTCGGTGTCTGCTGTTGTAGTTCAGGCTGCAGGTGTTAAGCATCAGAAGGGCCAGGCCGCATAGGAATATAGCACTTGTGGCTGTTTTTGGAAAGCCATGCCGTAATGTGCCAAACAATGGTGCAAGAAGGCCTGCGGCAATTGCGGCAAGCATCATGCTCATACCAAGCGTACCTAAACCCATTGCCTGGTTGAAAAGCTTTATTATCATTGTAAACCAGGCAATCGCAGGTATTGACATCAGCAGGAAAAACAAAGATGATAATAATGACGGGTTTTGCATTGTTTTTTTGTTAAAAAGCAAAAAGGCAAAGCCTGCCATGCTGGAGATAAGCGGCCATGTAAAAAGAAAGCTTGCTCCGGGTGTATAAAATGATGTGATCAGCATTATAATACACCAGAAAAACAGCGTTCCTCCGAATATATCCCCACTGCCGGCAGCCTTCCGGTGGAAAAGTATCAGCCATGCTGAAAGTAGGGTGAGGGCAGTAATGCTCGACCATGAAACCTCTTTTGACAGGAACAGAATTAACACCATCAGAGCATACACAATAAGTACAATTGGTATTCTTACGCCCCTGAGCAATGTTATGTAAAACCCTGCCGAGAGCGACAGTGTTATCAGGGCTGAAGATGCAAGTATAAGGTCCTGCCTGTACTCCAGAAGCCTGTGGTCGCTTCCAGGATACATTGAAGCCAGTATTGTGTAGAGGGAATTGAATAAAACATATATAACGGCTATAAACAGGGAAAAACTGACAAATGTCACTGCGAGCCGGGGTACGCTCAGCCTCCCTTTGAATATGCCTGCAACAAATAATGAAAAAAGAACTAGTGCTGTAAAAACTGAAATATAAATAACACTGCTGTAAGGGTAAAATACAAACCCGTATCCAAGAGTATTGAAGAAAACCGCATTTCCCCCATCCTCAAAATCCAGGGTTATACTGCCAAGGTGGAGTGCCAGTGCGGCTGCATGTGAACCATGGTGCTGAACCGACCTGAGATCAATATTGTCCAGGTTGTCGCCGGCTGTGTGATAATCAAAGCTATTACCAATATATGCAAAATTCAGACCCTGTATATTCCTCTTTTTAAAAACATCAAAGTCAGTGATATTTGGCATCCGCCGGTATATCTCAACACTTAATGAATAGCCAGCAGGGTAGGGGACAGCCGCTGCAAACTCCTTTATAATATTAAGGTTATAGTCTCCTGTTTCAAACATAATGCTCTGGCCTCTGCTGCCCATGGCTTCAAGATTGATTACCATTTTCACATCATTCAGCCAGTTATGCTCACGGGTAAATGCACTGGCTCCCAGCAGACCTTGCTCTTCACCATCGGTAAACAGGAAAATAATGTCGTTTTCAAGGGGCGGGTGATGGCCAAGCATTCTGATCAGCTCCAGAAGGGCCGATACGGCCGCTCCGTTGTCTGAAGCTCCGGGTGCATTTGCTACTGTATCAAAATGAGCCATAAAAAGTATGGCCTCACTATTTTTTGTTCCCGGAATGTGTGCAATTACATTTCCGATCCTGGCTGCTCCGTTACATTGTCATTGGCTGCTGTACCAAGGGGATTTGGAGTGCCGGCAATTTTTTCCAGGTGAATTGCGGCCCGTTCGGCTGAGAATAGTTTAAGTGGTGCTCCTGAAGGTATGATATCAGGCGGGCTGCTAAGCCACAGGCTCATAAGGGCAATAATAAATACACCACCAAAGCCTAAGAAAGAATACAAGTGTGCTTTCATCACTGCCGTTACTTTATAAATACCCTGTAATCCCAGGGTGCGAGCTTTAGTATGGTGTGCTTTCCCAGTGATGTGTGTTTTTTGCCGAAATAATCCATGTAGCCGCCTTCGAAGTGCCTGCCACGGAACCTTACCTTTTGCCTGGACCCCGAAAGGTTAAAGACTGCGAACACCTTGTTGTTTCCTTTTTCCCTTATGAAGCTCATTACATGGTCCTCGCAGCTATTCGGTGTTTTGATCATTTCAGAACCCCACTTTCCGTTCCAGAGAGAGGGGTTCTTTTTCTTCAAAGAGAATAGCTCACTGTATAAATCTCCTGTTTGGTGCTGTTTCCATTCAATGCAGTCTTTCTCATAAAACTTCAGGCGCTTGCTATCCCCGGCCTCCTGGCCGTTATATATAAGAGGTATCCCGTTGCTTATTACCGAAAGCACAATTGCAGCATTCAGTGCAGGACCGAAGTTCTCTGTCATCGTTCCTTCCCATGAGTTTACATCATGATTGCTAATGAACAACATCCTCATGCACTCCCCTGGAAAGGCATTCTCATTCCAGCAGTAGTATTTTAAAAGTGCTTCAATACCTGCCGTTCCCTTTGATATGCCCCTCATGGCATACCACCACTGCCATGCATAGGATGCGTCAAAAGCATTTCTGTGTATTTCGGCTGATTCCCATTCGGCAAGCATGAACACAGGTTTTATCTTTTCAAGTTCCTCCCTGACATACTCCCAAAATTTTACAGGTAAAAATCCAGCTACATCAGCCCTGAAACCATCAAAACCTGCCCGATCAACCCACCAGCACATGGCATTGCTCATGTATCCCCACAGTTCTCTATTGTTGAAGTCCAGTTGGGCCACATCCTCCCAGTCAGTCCAGGGAGGCGGAACTTTATTCCTTTCCTGGTCCTTTAGGTACCATGAGGGATTGCTTTCGGTCAGTTTGTTGTCCCACGAAGTATGGTTTGCAACCCAATCAAGTATTACAAACAAACCAAGGCTGTGAGCTTTTGAAATAAACGACCTTAGCTCAGATAAACTGCCAAGGGCTGGATTCAGGCTGTAGTAGTCCTTGACTGAATAAGGACTGCCCAGCTTGCCCTTGCGGCGTTTCATCCCTATCTTATGGACAGGCATTAACCAGATAATGTCTGCACCAAGATTCTTGATTCTTTCAAGATGATTTGAAGCAGCCCTGAATGTCCCCTCAGGTGTAAACTGCCTTGTATTTAGCTGGTAAATAACGGCACTCCTTGCCCAGTCGGGATTCATCAGTTTTACATATCCATTGTGATTATTTACCATGTTCATATCAAATTAATCATAAGGTAATTCAAATATAAAAAATAATCGTAAATAGCATAAATACTGTATGTTAACAAATATTAAGAAAATAAATACCGAAATATTTGTTTAGCAACAGAATTTATTATTACATTTGCGTATTGAAATACTGTTATTCTTATTTACAGATTGATGAGCAGGATATTTAACATTTCTGAAGCCGCAGCAATAGCTATTCACAGCATGGCTGTCATAGCAAGGAGTAAAAGATTGCTGAACAGCCAACAGGTTTCTGGTATAACCGGTTTTTCAAGGAATCATACGGCAAAGGTTCTTCAGCAGCTTGCTAAAAACAATTACCTGCAGTCAACAAGGGGGCCGGGTGGAGGCTTCAGGCTTGGCAAAAGGGCTGACGACATAAGCCTGATGGATATATACCGCCTGATAGAAGGAGACCTGGATGAGAGCGAGTGCAGGATGGATTGCAGTAACTGTCCTTTCCATTCATGTATATTCGGTGGTCTTGACAGGAAGTTCAATGATGAGTTCAAAAAATACATGAATGACAAAAAGCTTACTTCGGTATAGTAAACAACTGAAACAATTAACACAAAAGGGAAATGAAACGGACAATAATAAAAATAGATGAAGATTTGTGCAACGGATGCGGATTATGCGTAGAAGGATGCCATGAAGGAGCACTTCAAATGATAGAAGGAAAAGCTCGTATGATCAGTGACCTGTACTGCGATGGCCTCGGAGCCTGCATTCCCGAGTGCCCTGTCGGGGCTATCAGTCTGGAGGAAAGGGAGGCCGAACCCTATGATGAGGTAAAGGTCATGGAGAGGATCTCGCCAAAGGGCGAAGCTACCGTTTTAGCTCACCTTAACCACCTTATTGACCACGACCAGCATGAGTTCGTACGGCAGGGGGTAAAGTATATAAAGGAGAACAACATTGAAATTGATCTTGGTAAACTGAAAAAACAAAATAATAAAGAAGATATGAAAGAAGTTTTTGCCGGGCAAACAGCCCTCAGGGAGTCACCTGCTAACGGTGGGGGCTGCCCAGGATCAAGGATTATGAGTTTTGGACAGACTGGTGAATCTGCTTCTGCAGAAGTTTCCGAACTAAGGCAATGGCCTGTTCAGTTGCACCTTGTTAATCCTCAGGCACCTTATTTCAAGAATGCTGATGTATTGCTTGCGGCCGACTGTGTTGCGTTTGCAGCCGGAGATTTTCACTCTTCATACCTTAGGGGAAAAACCCTGGCCATAGCATGCCCTAAGCTCGACCATGGCAAGGAGGTGTATATAGAAAAACTTACCTCCATGATAAATGATTCAGGTATAAATACCCTTACAGTTGCAGTTATGGAGGTTCCATGCTGCAGCGGACTGCTCCAGATGGCAAAGATGGCAGCAGAGAAAGCATCCCGCAAGGTGCCTGTCAAGGCTATTACAATAGGCATTAAGGGAGATAATATTAGCGAGGAATGGATTTGATATACAATTTATTGCCTTTAATTGTTTAAATTTTTAACTTAACACTTAAACCCAAAAAAATTATGAGTATGTTTTGCTATCAATGTCAGGAAGCCGCAAAAGGATTTGGTTGCACCGTAAAGGGTGTTTGTGGCAAGGAACCCGAAGTAGCAGGTATTCAGGACGTAATGATGTATTTCCTGAAGG
>SLKR01000132.1 GCA_007134525.1 Bacteroidales bacterium
ATAATCAAGGTATTCTTCCCCGGCATTGGTGGAATTACTTATCAACAAAAGTCTTCTGGCCATATTTATTGTTTTATTTGGTATTTTCAATCTGGTACATCAATCAAAGTTAAAACAAAAAAGGAAACTATTGTTCATCCCTGTTTTGCGTGCCCACAATTTTACCCTTTCTGCCCTTTTCTGAATGCCTTATCCTGAAAAAGCCGGGAATTTCCAGTGGGCTCCCCTGGGTACCAAGCAGCCATCTGAAGGTTCTGTCTTCATATGCTTTTCTCCATCTCTTTACTGGATGGTGGTAATATTTTATACTATCACAATATCCTGCAAGTCTTGCCGCATCCCCCCTCGCAATCTGGAATCCGCCAACCGCCCTTGTACGCTCCTCGGGGTAAAATCGGGAAGGGTCTATGTCCCTTACAAATCCGCATTCGGTATAATCCCTGAATATGGGATCATCATTTAGCAGCAGGTCTGAAACCATATGGTGACGGGGGTATACTAAAAGTGCCCGGCATTTCTGAAGTGCTTCCGAAAGGTTATCAAGGGCGTTGTTACGGAACAATACATCACAGTCGGTAAAGAAAATCCAGTCGCTTTCAGTGCTTTTCGCTGCTATATTCCGGCCTATTGCCCTTCTGAGAAGATACCGCTCCGGCAGTGCCTGCCAGTTCCATACAAGCCCGGGGATATTAATGTTGCCAAAGTAATCAAGTACCTCTTTTGTCCTTTTGTCTCCCTCCCAGAAAAAAACTGTCATTGTAACACTTACATTCCGGGGCGGGAAGTTTACAAATGAACTTAACTGGTAACTGAGAATGTTCGCATATTTGTAACAATGGCTTACGATCTCAATTTTTAAGGGTTCCGAAGGGGTGGTGTATGACGGCAGGGCCTTCAGGTCCGGGCCCGCCCAGGATCTGGGTATGCCGCCGCTTGCTGCAAATCGGTAAAACCACTCAAGTATATAGTCGCTGATCGGGTCGAGGTATTTTTCTCTCTTTGAATACATTCCTGCTGTTTTACAAATCAAAATGCCGGCCCGCTAAAATACTTAAAATGGTTAAAAGACGGAAAAGATGCAAAATGATTATTTTTGGCATACAAAAACATAAGGGTTCATTAATGTTAAAACCAGGCAAAAAGATAGGGGAGGGGCATTTCAGGGAGTGTTTTGAGGTTGAAGGTGATCCGGGGCTCTGTATAAAGAAACTCAGGCCAGACCTGGGTGTATTGCAGAAACTTCACCTTTTCCTGCTAAACAGGGATGTCAACAAAGAGGAGTTTCTTACCTATTCATCCCTTCCCGTCGAACTGAGGCCTTACTTCTCACCGGTGGTGGACTTAAAAGAGGATCATCTGGTTGCCGGAAGACCTGTGGATTTTGATGGCAACCCCTCCAGGTCGCTTTCAGAATACGGCAAAGTCAGGAACGAATATTTCTGGAAGGACATTGATATCATAGTTTCTCTTTTCAGGAAGTATGATATCTGGTTTTTCGATGCATTTCGCCTTGGAGAGAATGTATTTGTGCAGAAACTCACTGATAAGGAGTGGAAGCCTGTAATAGTTGATTATAAGCGCCTCGGCTGGAAGTCATACCCCGTTCAGCTCAATTTGCTTTTCAATTCTGAAAGGAAGAAGAAGTTTTTCCGGCGGCTAAACCGCTTTGAGGAAAGCTTCAGGGCTGGCAGCCCCAGGATATAAAAAGGTCCGCGGCTCATATAAGCCCGGACCCTTTTGTTAACTTGCAATGACACTTAAGGTGTTTGTTGCTTAACCAATTTTTTCCACCAGGTCGGCTACCCTGTTTGCATAACCGAATTCGTTGTCGTACCATGAAACTACTTTCACGAAACGTCCACCGATAACCTGTGTGAGAAGGGAGTCAAGTACTGATGAGTGTGTATTGCCGATAATGTCGGCAGAAACAACAGGCTCGTCACAATATTCCAGAATGCCTTTCATCGGTCCTTCAGCTGCCTTTTTAAAGGCATTGTTTAAATCTTCTTTGCTCACATCTTTTTCGAGTTCGGCAGTAAAGTCAACAACCGATCCGTCCGGGGTGGGAACCCTCATTGCAAACCCGTCAAGTTTACCTTTGAGTTCAGGAATGACAAGTCCTACAGCTTTTGCGGCACCGGTTGTGGTCGGTATGATTGACATGGCTGCGGCACGCGCACGGCGCAGATCCTTATGCGGCGCATCGAGAATGATCTGATCATTGGTGTATGAGTGAATTGTATTCATCAGCCCATGCTTGATCCCGAAACTGTCGTTAAGCACTTTTGCCACTGGAGCAAGACAGTTGGTGGTACAGGATGCATTTGAGAATATTTCGTGTTCAGGTTTGATGTCCTTATCATTCACTCCCAGTACAACGGTTGCGTCAACATCATCGGCCGATTTGGAGGGTACACAAAGTACAACCTTCCTTGCCCCGGCCTGAATATGTTTGCTTATGTTCTTCCTGTCGCGGAAAACACCTGTTGCTTCAACAACTACATCTATGCCCAGTTCTTTCCAGGGAAGATTTGCAGGATCTTTCTCGTCATATACCTTGATCTTTTTGTTATTTACAATCAGGTCATTACCATCTGCGGATACGCTGCCCGGAAATTTTCCATGTACCGAGTCGTACTTTAGCAAATGGGCAAGTGTGCCGCTGTCGGTCAAGTCGTTCACCGCTACTATATCAACATTCTCCTTCTGCAGGGCTGCCTTAAGGGTCAACCTGCCAATACGGCCAAAACCGTTAATTGCTACTTTAATCTTCTTCATAATCTCTACATTTTTATAAATTCAAAACAAGACCGTAAAGATAGTAAAAAGAGTTTAATTGGCTATACTGGATATTATTGGTTTGTCCTTAAAATTTTGTATCCCGGTTAAATATGTATTGAAAAAAAAATCATGTACTTTTGCTTTTGGTAAAATAAAAGCACTACACTTTAGTTATTACACTAGTAAATAAATAAGTAATTCAATTGCCGATGTTGACTTCGTTTTTATTACAGATTCAGAACGGGGCGCAGGTGGAGCTGGCCGATACACTGGCGCAGACCGAGGTGCCCGGGCAGGAGACTCTTTCATTCTGGAGCCTCGCACTGAAAGGGGGTATTGTTATGATCCCCCTCGCCATACTTTCAATAGTAGCGATCTATATCTTTATAGAGAGGTATTTCGCAATAAGCAGGGCCTCAAATGAAGAGACCAATTTCATGAACAATATCCGCGACTTTATCCATAACGGCCGGATAGATTCAGCAAAATCACTCTGTCGCAACAACCAGTCGCCAATTGCAAGGATGATAGCAAAAGGAATAGTCAGGATCGGCAGGCCCCTTAGCGATATAAATGCAGCGATAGAAAATGTGGGTAAGCTTGAGATAGCAAAGCTCGAAAAAAATATCGCAGTTCTGGGAACAGTGGCCGGTGCAGCCCCCATGCTTGGTTTCCTCGGCACGGTGATTGGAATGATCAGGGCTTTTTACAATATGTCAGTGGCTGGCCCGAATATTGATATAAGTTTACTTGCGGGAGGGATATATGAGGCTATGATAACTACCATGACCGGGCTGACAGTTGGTATTATCGCCTATATATGCTATAATATACTTGTAGCCCGGATAGAAAAAGTAGTATTCATGCTCGAAGCAAGGGCAACTGAATTTATGGACCTGCTGCATGAACCGGCATCATAATCACCACAGCCATGGCCATTAAAGCAAGAAATACAAGAAATCTTCAGTTCAGCATGGCATCCATGTCGGATCTGGTTTTCCTATTGCTGATATTTTTTATGCTGACATCCACGCTGGTGGCCCCAAGTGCAATTAACCTGCTTTTGCCGTCGAGCGACAGCAGGACTATGGTTCCGCAGACAGTGAATGTGCATATCAATGATGAACGGCAACTGTTTCTGGAAGACAGGCCTGTTAGCCTCGAAGCCCTTCAGGAAGGTCTTCTGGAGGTTCTTGAGGGGATGCATGAAGGGACTGTGGTACTCAGGGCCGATCATACAGTTCCTGTACAGCACATTGTGGATGTAATTGACGCTGTTGAGAGCATAAACAGCAGGTACCAGGTAAGACACAGAGTAATACTTGCCACGCAACCACGGAGGTAGCTATGGAAGCATCAGACAAAAAGGACAAAACCCGCGCTTTTGCAGGAACTGTTATATTCCATTTAGCAGTACTTGCCTGCATTCTTTTGTTCGGTTTGTCATCGCCAATGCCTCTGCCTGAAGAACGTGGTATACTTGTCACACTGGGGTATTCCGATGAAGGTATAGGTGAAAGGCAACCGCTTGCCGAACCGGTACCTGAACCCAGGCCTGTGACTCCTGTACCAGAGGCAGATCCCGAAGCAGTTGTTACCCAGGAAACAGAGGAGTCGGTTGCTCTCCCTGAAGAGATAGGAGAACAGACCGTTGAGCAGGAGCAGCCTGAGGCAGAGATCCCGGACCATATCGCGGATGCTGAGCAAAGTGTTGATGAAGAGCCTGACCAGGAGCCCGAGCAGGAGGTGGACCAGAGGGCTTTGTTCCCGGGGCGTGACCAGAGGACCACAGATCGCCAGGACCAGGGTGAGGAAGAGAGGAGCGGAGATGCCGGACGCCCTGAAGGCACTGCCGATTCAGACGACCTGGAAGGGCTTGGAGCCGGTGACGGCATAGAATACAGCCTCAGCGGACGCCAGGCAAACTATCTGCCCCTGCCTGACTATACGACACAGGCAACCGGCAGAGTAGTGGTGCAGATAACGGTTAACCGCCGCGGACAGGTTATAAGGGCCAGTGCAGGTGCAAGAGGTACTACCACCACAAACCAGACACTGCACAGGCTTGCGGAGGAAGCTGCAAGAAGGGCCAGGTTTGACCTTAAGGCCGATGCCCCTGAAGAACAAACAGGCACCATAACCTACAATTTTATCCGCCTGAATTAAATGACCTACAAGGAAACCCTCGACTATCTTCTCAGTCAGCTTCCTATGTACCAGAGGATTGGCCCTGCAGCATACAAGGCCAGCCTTGACAATACCCTGGCTTTAAGCAAATACCTTGGGAGGCCTGAGACCAGATTCAGGAGCATACATATTGCCGGTACAAATGGCAAGGGCTCTGTTGCTCATATGATCGCTTCTGTGCTGCAGGAAATGGGTCTTAAAACCGGACTGGCAACTTCACCCCACCTTAAGGATTTCCGGGAAAGAATGAGGGTCATGGGAGAGCCTGTACCCAAGGCGGAGGTGGTTGACTTTGTCAGGCTTCACAAAAACTTTTTGGAAAAGCTCAGGCCTTCATTCTTCGAGATGACAATGGCAATGACCTTTGACTGGTTTTCAAGGCAGGATTTGGATTTTGCCGTTATTGAGACCGGTATGGGAGGGAGGCTGGATTCTTCTAATATTATTCAGCCTGAAATATCCGTGATAACAAACATTGGCCTTGATCACACTGCATTTCTCGGTACTACCCTTGCCGGAATTGCCTCTGAAAAAGCCGGGATCATAAAGGAGACTACCCCTGTGGTAATAGGGAGAAGGCAAAAGGAGGTGCAAAAGGTATTTGAACAGAAAGCACTTAACATGGGTGCTCCCATCTATTATGCCTCTGATCTGTTCAGCATCGAAAATGTTATTACAAAAGGAAACGGCTTAAAGCTGGAGATCAGCAATTATAAAGGAGAATTCTTAAAATACACCTGTGGCCTTACCGGCTCTTACCAGGCTGAGAATATCCTGACGGTACTTGCTGTTACAGACCTTCTGGCCAGGACCGGCAGGATACGGCCCGACGAAGACGCTGTTGGAAGAGGTCTTGAGAGGGTTGCCGGTAATACAGGTATCCGGGGCAGGTGGCAGCAGATAGGCATCTCTCCTGCAATAATATGCGATACGGCCCATAATACTGAGGGTGTTTTTCATGTGGTTTCCCAGCTGAAAGAGATGGATTACTCCAAACTTCTTATTGTATTCGGCATGGTGGATGATAAGGACAGGAGGTCTGTGCTGGAACTTCTTCCGCGGGATGCCTCATATTATTTTTGCAGGCCTGCAGTGCCAAGGGGGCTTGATGCCAAAGAGCTGGCTGCGGATGCCCGGCAGCTCGGCCTTGAGGGAGGTGTTTACGGTAACCCAAAAGAGGCACTGGCTGCCGCAAAAAGCGATGCAATGGCCAGCGACCTTATATTCGTGGGTGGAAGTACTTTCGTTGTTGCTGAAGTTATCTGATCAGGGAGGCTTATTCTTCTTCCTCTTCTTCAAGCTTTCTTTCTGCTTCTCTTCTCCTTTCTTCCAGTATTTTTTCCCTTGCCCTCTCCCTTGCCAGATAGGTAACATATTCACGCAGCTGCTCATCCTGTCGGAAATCGTTCATTACATCACGGTATTCGTTCATTGACATATCATGGTCTCCGACAATTACGCTGACCATTCCCTGCATCTCTCTCTGGATCTCGGTTACCTGTGGAGCAACCTGGTTGAATGCTTCTATTTCATCATTTGAGAATGCACCATCCTGCAGTGCCCCCATCTGGGCCGCACGGCCTATCTGGTCAAAGCGTTCCCTGGTCAGTCCATACTGCTCGGTCGTTTCAGCAATCCTCGCCTGTGTACTACGCTGAAGTGCACTTATTTCCTGGTTGGCATCGAAGAAGTTCAACAGCTTTTCATCTTCAAACGCGAACTCCACGTCAGCCCAAGGATCTTCCTCTTCTTCCTCTTCCTCAGTCTCCTGGGCCAGGGATTTAACTGGCGCACTGATTACCATTATTGAGGCTAAAAAGAATATTGTAAAATAAGTTGCCTGGTTACCGAGCCTTTTTCTGATAAGATTCATAACAAAAGTTTAATTTTGGTTTAAATTGTAGTACAAAAATAAGCAATATTCTGTAAGGCTGTTTCACTCAGGGAAAAAATCGTCGGAAAAGTTTAGAAGGAATAGCTTTTTTTGGGCCCTTGTTACTGCAGTATAAAGCCACCTTAAATATTCGGTATCGGGTATCTTGCCTGGTATAAATCCCATTTCCACGAACACGTTCTGCCATTGACCCCCCTGTGCCTTGTGGCATGTCATGGCATAGGCAAATTTGACCTGCAGGGCATTGAGGTATTTGTCGCTTCTTATCATTTTATTTCTTTCCCTTTTGTTTGGGATGTCACTGTAATCGGCCGAAACTGACCCGTATAAATCAGCCAGCCTGCCGGAGCTCAGGGAGGATCCGTCTGAATCTAGGGTGTCAAGAAGCAGTTTTGCCTCCAAATCACCGGCATCAGGGTAATCAGTTAGCCTGAATATCGCGTCTGCAAAACGGAAGCCATACTGCTCTTCGGTCTTGATTATCCTTTTGAGTTCTATTATATCACCATTTGCTATAAACTCCGGCCCCTCTGTGCCGTTTATCCAGAAATAATTGTTCTTAACGACCATCAGGAGATCACCGGCATTTATCTCCCCCTCCATAAAGAGGACTCTATGCCTTATGTGCTTGTTAAAAAGGGTCGCCCTTTTGTTTGTACGGCAAATCATGAGAGATTGCTCAACTCCCTGGTCAAGATATGCGCTATCCACTTCCTCGGCTGCCTCCTGGCCGCTTACCCTGATCACGTCGGGGAATCCACCGGTTTGTATCTTAGGGAAACCACATTCCCCCATGTTCAGCATCTGTCTTAACCTTGTGGCATTGAGCAGAATGCCGCTTTCACGGCTCTGCCTTACTACATCCCGTAGCTCATACTCCCTTACTGAAAGGTTGTAACGGCTTTCGATAAGCTTTCTTTTCAGTGCCGGGCTTCCCGGCGACATAACCGGGGGTAGCTGGGCTGTATCTCCGAGTAGTATCATCCTGCAGTTATTACCGTTATATACATAGCTGATAAGGTCGTCCAGCAGGTTAACCTCACCGAACAACCCTGAACTGCCACCGCTATTGAGTAAAGGTATCATGGAAGCCTCATCAACTATAAATACCGTATCGCGGTGCTTGTTTTTTTGATTTACCAGAACGGGATTTCCTTCTTTACTGTTCTGAAGGCGGTATATCTTCTTGTGAATAGTGTATGCCGGGGCATCCGAATAGGAAGAAAGTACCTTTGCCGCCCTCCCCGTTGGGGCCAGAAGCACTGAACTTCTGCCAGTTTGCGGCAGCACCCTGACCAGGCTGCTTATTACTGTAGTTTTTCCAGTACCTGCATATCCCTTCAGTATAAAGAGGGAGTTTGGCTTGTTATCTGTCATAAATGCTGACAACTCTGCAATCAGCTGATTCTGGTCAGCTGTTGGGTCGTAGGGGAAGCTCCCCATTATCAGCTTTGTGATTTCATACTGCTTCATGCCGGCTCAGAAGGGATATCCAATTCCAAGATTAAAATTCCACCGGCCGAACCCGGGAAAGTCTGACATCCATCTCTCTTTTGGATGCATAGCAGGGTTACGTACCGGGAATGCTGCATCAAGCCTTACCAGAAAGAAGTCAAAGTCCAGCCTGATACCGGCACCTGCTCCAATGGCTATTTCCCTGTAAAAACGTCCGGGGTCGAACTCTCCGAGTGGAAACTGTTCATTTTTTTCCAGAAACCAAACATTACCCGCGTCAATGAACAACGCACCGTGGATGAACCTGTATGCCGGGAAACGGTATTCCGCATTTGCCTCAATTTTTATATCGCCATATTTGTCAAACCTGAGGGCATCAGTTGCCCTGTATCCGCCCGGCCCAAGATTGTATATATTCCAGGCCCTCACACTGTTGGCTCCACCTCCGTAATAACTCTTGATAAAAGGCATTACATCTATATTACCGAAGGGTACACCGATACCGCCCATTAACCGGAAAACCAGTGTATTGTTGTCCCGCGCCCTGCGGTAAATTCTCAGATCTGCATCAGCCTTGATATACTGGGCAAAAGGGATTTCGCGTATTGTATAGCTACCCTCTTCGTTACGTGACATATTGAACTGTTGTGCGGCAAGGTACATCAGGTTTCCTGAGGTCTCCAAATTGCTCCTGAAATAGAAAAAGTCAGTCTGGCGGTCAATATACTGTGTTGTATGTGTATATCTGTACTTCATGCCACCGATTAGGTGATCTTTGTAGCGGCTGAGGATAAGCGGGTTGGCGTCAGGTATCCTCGACTGAAGTATAGAATCATTAAAGATCTTGATGGAGCTTATTTCAAGGGGTGTGAACTGGTGCTGGCGCCGCATATCGGGTGTCCATTGGAAACCGTAGCTGAAGTTAAGTATATAGCGTGTATAATCCGGCCTCTGCCTGTAATTGATACCAGTCTGTACTGTGGTCTGTGGCCTTGAAGTCAGTGAAAGCCTTTCGAAACTGATTGGTGTCAGGAGCTTTGGTACGTCGACCGAGATATCGGTACCCAGCTCGAGTGTGTTGAACGGCAATCTCTGAAACACCTCCTGGTCAGAATCCCCTCCCGAAACTTCAAGAGCCCCTTTGAACCTTATGTTCAGACGTTCTGCACCCCTGAACAGGTTTCTGTTCTGGAAAAGGAAATTACCTGCTACACCAAGGTTGCCTGCAGTATTAAGCCCCTCTGCCTCCAGGGTAAAGGCATTGGAAGGAGAAGGAGTCAGTTCTGTCCTTACATTGAGCCAGCCCAGTGTGTCTGCGCCTTCTTCAGGGTTTATGGAATTTATTTCTGCTTCCCTGAACTGAATGTTGATAAAGCGAAAGTTTCTCAGCCCTGAAAGGTAATGCTGCGACTGCTCATGCATACTAAGGCTGTAAAAATCACCTGGCTTAAGCAGGATGTTGTTTACTATCGTCCTTGGCCTTATGCGCATCGGGCCGTTATGATAGAATGTGAATGCAGCCAGGCTGTCACCGTTGTCGTGGTAAATGGTTGTATCAGCGAATGTCCTTGCAGGGGACATCCTGGAGTATTCAGGATATATATCAATATTATTAAGCCTGTAACGCCTGTGCCGGACATCATTATTATTAGCGGAGTTTCCGCGGGTACGGGGGTTTTCAATTATTACATCCAGGTCAACCATGTTTCTGTTGAGGGTGCTGTCAACCTGAAAGAAGATATGGTCCCGTGAAAACCTGAAGAAGCCCTGATCCTTCAGGTTTCTTGTAATCCTTTGTCTTTCCTGCTGCAGTAAGTCTGTGTCATACCTGTCACCTTCTGCTAAAAGGGATGCGAGTGTGTCGGAGTAAACAAAGTATGCCAGATGTGGGTCTCTGATATTATAGTTAATCTGCCTTATTCTGTAAGCCTCGTTGCCCTTTACATTATAAGTTACATTAGCCCTGCTTCTTCTGATATTGACGTCGTAGTCAACTTCTGCATTGAAGTAACCCTTGTTTTGGAGGAACAGTTCAAACTGCCTGCTGCTGAGGCTGGCCAGCAAAGGGTCGAAAATAACAGGGGGCTCCCCGATGGTGTATTTCAGCCAGTCTCTGAACCTGCTGTCGTCGCCTCTGTCAGCAAGCTGGTAAACATTTAGCTGCAGACGGTAAAGCCCAAGTATGCGGCGGTTCGGGGTCTGTCTCAGGTAACTCCTTAGTTCATGCCGGTTTATCTCTGCATCTTCAACCACAATGCGGTTGCGGTTCAAAAGGTAATGATCTTCAGGCAAACGCCTTGCTGGCATGCACGAAGTAATCAGCACAAGAATAACCCCGGTAAGAAATATTGTGTTTTTGCGCTTATGTTTCACTCTTGGAATCCTGTTGCACTGAATTTTTTACAAAATTAACCATATTGGGCGGATAATTCATAATACGCATCATATGTCTACTTGTCATATTCATGTACCTGTCAAACAGTAATTTTTTAAGACCGTAAGCTTTAAAAAAATCTTTTAACTTTGTCATGAATCAAAGTATAATTGTATGGCATTGATCAATTCTATATCCGGCATAAGGGGAACTATAGGAGGACGGCCGGGCGAAGGCCTTTCGCCTGTTGATATAGTGAATTTTGCCTCCACCTATGGGATGTGGCTTAAGTCAAAAACCCCGGAAGGTCCGTTATGCGCTGTAATTGGCAGGGACTCCAGGATCTCCGGCTCTATTGTTAGCTCCCTGGTGGTGTCAACCCTGAGATCAATGGGTATTGATATTATTGACGCAGGCCTGTCGACTACGCCGACCATAGAGATTTCGGTAATAGACATGTCAGCTGAAGGGGGAATAATCATTACTGCAAGTCATAATCCCAGAAACTGGAATGCCCTGAAACTGTTGAATGAAAAAGGTGAATTCCTTACAAGTGAAGAGGTTTGTGAAATGCAAAAGTTCTCTGATCCGGCAGATTTTGTGTTTGTCTCTTCTGAAAAAACCGGTACCTATACAGAAAAAGACGATCTGCTTGACAGGCATATAGAAAAGATACTTGAGTTGCCACTGGTGGATATTGAAGCGATCAGGGCAGCAAATTTCAGCATTGTTGTTGACGGGATCAACAGTTCGGGAGGTATTGCCGTGCCGCAGTTGCTAAGTGCTCTCGGCGTAAAGAAGATCAGAGAGGTTTACTGTGAACCGGACGGTATCTTTCAGCACAACCCGGAGCCACTTCCCGAAAACCTGACACATCTGTCTTCTGAGGTGGGTAAATCAGATGCCAGCCTTGGTATAGCCGTTGACCCTGATGTTGACAGGCTTGCAATAATATCTGAAGATGGTGATGCCTTTGGGGAGGAATATACCCTGGTGGCTGTTGCAGATTACGTACTGTCACAGGGAAAGGGAAATACTGTAAGCAACCTTTCTTCCACCCAGGCACTCGCAGAGGTAACTGAAAAGTACGGCGGGAAGCACTATTACTCTGCAGTAGGTGAAGTGAATGTAGTTGAGGCTATGAAGGCGCATAAAGCCGTTATAGGCGGAGAAGGCAACGGTGGTGTCATTTACCCTGAACTTCATTACGGAAGGGATGCATTGGTCGGAATAGCGCTGTTCCTCAGCAAACTGGCAATAAGCGGGCTTTCCTGCTCGAGGCTGAGGAAGACGTATCCTGATTACTATATCTCCAAAAACAAGATTGAACTCTCGCGGGATGTTGACACCCGCCAGATAATTGATATGATAGCAGGGAAATACTCAAAACAACAACTCGACCGCACTGATGGTCTGAAAATTTGGTTCGACAGGGAGTGGGTGCACCTTAGGGCATCCAATACCGAACCGGTGATACGCATTTATGCCGAGAGTGACGGCACTGTTAAGGCCGACCATATTGCAGAAAAGATAAAAGTGGATATCAGCGAGATCCTGAAAGGTTACTGAGAACGATCAGGGCCGTTTCAATATCGGGCACATTGCTTATTTCGAGTACCAGGTAATTGCCGCTTTCCCTGATACGTGACTCTCTGGGATTTGCCTGAACGTATCCCAGTATACTGCCGAATATATCACTATGGTAGTAGTCTGACTTTTCACTGCCGGGCATGTGGGCTATAATCCTTCCTCCCTTAATTATCAGTTTCCCGAAACCGCATTTTTGTGCCATCCACCTTAGTCTTACAGCTTTAAGCAGACCAGTGACTGCTTCCGGAAGTGGGCCGAAGCGGTCTTTCATTTGCATTGCAAAAGAGTCAAGTTCATGGGCTTCCCCGATGCTGTCAATTTCCTTGTATAGGCTTACCCTTTCCTCGATATTGGAAACATAGTCACTGGGTATCATAAGTTCGAGGTCAGTTTCCAGGTGGCAGTCTGATACCATGCTGCCGCTCTCAGCCTGATCGCCGGCAAAAACATCCCTGAACTCCTCCTCCTTAAGCTCTGAAATGGCTTCGTCGAGTATTTTGTGGTATGTATCAAGGCCAACCTCGGTTATAAAACCGCTTTGCTCGGCCCCGAGCAGATTGCCTGCACCTCTTATGTCAAGGTCGCGCATTGCGATGCTGAACCCGCTTCCCAGCTCCGAAAACTCCTCTATTGACCTTAGTCTCTTTCGGGCCTCATCCGTAAGGGTGCTTTTGGGAGGCGACAAAAGGTAACAGAAAGCCTTTTTGTTTGTGCGGCCGACCCTGCCTCTCATCTGGTGAAGGTCTGAAAGCCCGAAATGGTGTGCATTGTTGATAATAATGGTATTGGCATTGGGGATGTCTAGGCCTGACTCAATTATACTGGTTGATACAAGTATGTCAAATTCACCGTTAATAAAGTCAACCATTATCTTCTCCAGTTTGCTGCCTTCGAGCTGGCCATGAGCAATCCTTACTCCGGCTTCAGGGGCTGCCCTTTTTACTACCTCTGCCACCTCAGCTATGTTCTGTACCCGGTTGTGGACAAAATATACCTGCCCCCCTCTGGACACTTCATATTCAATAGCTTCCCCTATCAGATCCTCATTGAAAACGTGAACTTCTGTAATTATTGGGTAACGGTTTGCTGGCGGGGTGTTCAGGTAGGAAAGGTCCCTGGCTCCCATCAAGGAGAACTGTAGGGTTCGTGGTATGGGTGTGGCAGTAAGGGTCAGGGTGTCGACATTTACCCTGAGGTTTTTCAGCTTCTCCTTGGATGCCACACCAAACTTCTGTTCCTCATCTATTACAAGCAGGCCTAGGTCCTTAAAGCCTATATCGCGGCTTAGCAGACGATGGGTACCTATAAGGATGTCAACCTCTCCCTTTTTGGTAGCATCTATTACCTGGTTTTTCTCCCTTGCAGTTCTGAAACGACTCAGGTAGTCTATATTAACCGGGAAGTCATTCAGCCTTTCACTGAAGGTGTAATAATGCTGAAGTGCAAGTATAGTGGTTGGCACAAGCACCGCGACCTGTTTGGAGTCGCTTACTGCCTTGAAGGCAGCCCTTATGGCTACCTCAGTTTTCCCGAAACCGACGTCACCACATATCAGCCTGTCCATGGGAACTTTTGACTCCATATCTTTTTTAACGGCGGCAGTTGCCTTCTCCTGGTCGGGGGTATCCTCATAAATAAATGAGGCTTCAAGTTCGTGCTGCATATAGTTGTCGGGTGAGAAGGCATGCCCTTCCTGAGCCTTTCTCCTAGCATAGAGCTTTATCAAATCCTGTGCTATATCCTTTACCTTCTTCTTGGTCTTCTTCTTGAGGTTTGCCCATGTATTTGAACCCAGCCTGTGAAGTGAAGGCTGGGTTCCTTCCCTGCCCGAGTATTTAGATATGCGGTGCAGGCTGTGAATACTGACGTAAAGGATGTCATTATTCTTGTAGACAAGCCTTATGGCCTCCTGTAACCTGCCCATCACCTCTATCTTCTCAAGGCCGCTGAAAATACCAACCCCATGGTCTATATGAGTTACATAGTCGCCCGGCCTGAGGTTGTACAATGCCTTGATATTGAGAGCCTGCCTGCCCGGAAACTTATCCCTGATGCGGTACCTGTGATACCTGTCGAATATCTGGTGGTCTGTATAGCAGGCGATTTTATTAACATTATCGGTAAACCCTTCATGAAGGCTCAGCAGTAGTGTTTCATGGTCGAAATCGTGGAGAATCCCGTCTGACCTCTGCAGAGTGTCGAATATCCCCTCCACCCTTTTTTCCTGCTTCTGGCTGTCAAAAAGAAGGATATTGCGTATGCCCTGCCGTGTATTGTCCCAAAGATTCTTTACGAGTAGCTCGAAATGCTTGCTAAAGCTTGCCTGGGGGGAAAAATCGAAACTAAAAACGCTGCCGCTGCTACTTGTGAAGTACTTCCTTCTGAACTCGACAAGCCTGTATGATTTTAGTGCTGAAGCTATTTCTTCGCTGGTGACGAAAGCCTCGCTGTCAAATACGCCTGACTCAAAAGCATTGCTGACTATATCAAGGCATAGGGGGGTGTCCTCTGACCATAATATTGTATCCTCACGGAGAGAGTACAAAATGCATTCATGTTTGTTGCCCGCTCCAATTTCCGGCAACAGGCTGATGCTGTCATAAAACCCTTCCGAGAGCTGGGTTTCAGGGTTGAAGGTTCTCAGGCTCTCTACACTGCCGCCCATTATCTCTATCCTGTAGGGGAAATCATTCGAAAAGGAGAAAACATCGATTATCCCTCCCCTTACTGAAAATTGCCCGGCCTCTACAACAAAATCAGTCCTCTCGAACCCGTACTCAATCAGAACGTCCATCAGGAAGTCCACACCCAGGCCGTCACCTTTATTTATACGAAATAAACTCCCCTCAACCTCCTTAAGAGAAGGAGCCTTCTCGGCCAGGGCCTCGGGGTAGCTTACAATCAGGCTTTGGCTGCGCCCTGAGCTGGCCAGCCTGTTTAATACCTCCGAACGAAGCAAAACACCTGTTCTGTCCTCTTTGGCGATACTCCTCGAGGGTTGTTTAAAGGAAGATGGAAAGAAAAAGATTGTCCTGTCTTCGTAACTGAGTTCTTTTTCACCAAGCAGGTTCTCCAGGTCGTTGAAAAAATAGGCAGCCGATTCCTTGTCGGGAAGCATAAAAATAAAACTTCTGCCTGTCTTTGCTGCCGAAACTGCAGCAAGCAGCGAAGCGGAAGAACCGGCAAGACCCTCCAAATATGCAGTGGCTGGCCCGCTCCCTTTTTGGTAAGCGATAAGTGGTGCGACATTCTCCCTTGAGGAGAACAGCTTAATAAGATCTTCCCTTTTCAGCAAAACAAATATTTATTCCTGATTATAAAACTTATCACTGATGGCACCTGCCAGCATTGCAAGGGCTGCATTTGCCGCCCTCATTATATTCCGTTCCCTGGTGTCGCCAAAGGTGTATTTCCTGCTTATTGTGCCTTTCTCACTGCTTATTGATATCCAGGTTGTGCCTGTGGGCTTTTCGCCGGATCCTCCTGATGGCCCAGCTATACCGGTAATGGCAACTGAAAAGTCACAGCCGAGAAACTTCCTTGCTCCCCTTGCCATTGATCCGGCAACCTCGCTGCTTACCGCCCCCTTGCCGGAAATAAGTTCTGCAGGTACACCCAGTATCTCTTCCTTTACCCTGTTGCTGTATGCGATTATACTTCCGTTAAAGTAATCAGAGCTGCCGGGTATAAGGGTTATTTTGTGTGAAAGGTAACCACCTGTACAACTTTCTGCACAACCTAGTTTTAACCCCCTTTCCCTTAACAGTTTACCGACAACCTGCCCGAGTGTGTCGTTATCGTATCCCCAGATAAACTCGCCTATAATTTTCCTTAACCCTGCTATCTGTTCCCCTATCAGGTTCCGGAGCTCCTCTTCGTCCTCCCCGGAGGCGGAAAGACGCAATTTAACGATTCCGGCCGAAGGCAGGTATGCCAGGCTTATTGCCGGCGGAAGCGATTTCTCCCAGCCGGATATGCGCTCGGCAAGGAAGGATTCGCCTATACCATGTGTAAGAACATGCCTGTGCAGTATGTGCCTGCCGGGTGATTTCTTCCTTATTTCAGGCAATATCTTAAAACTGAACATATTTTGCATTTCATGAGGCACTCCGGGCATTGCAATGAATGAAACTCCGCCTTTCTCAAACCACAGTCCGGGTGCAGTACCGTATGGGTTCCTGATAACCCTTGCCGCCTTTTCAGGTACCATGGCCTGCCTTAGGTTAACACTTCCGGGATCCCTGCCTCTGGTTTTAAAGAAGAGCCGTATATCTTCAAGCACTTTACTGTCAGTTATGAGGTCCGACCCGAAATATTTGCAAAGGGCCCTGGTGGTAATATCATCATTAGTGGGGCCGAGGCCTCCCGTTAAAAGGACAAAAGTTGTCTTTTCAGCGGCATCATTAAGTGCCCTGAGTATATCCCCTTCATTGTCAGGGATTGCCCTTACCTCACTGACCCCAACTCCTGCCATGTTTAACTGTGAGGCCAGCCAGGCGGCGTTTGTGTTGACGGTATGCCCCGTAAGCAACTCACTTCCGATTGAGATAATAAAGGCATCCATAGAAAAAAATTTGTCAAAAATAATGATATTAGATCAGGCCGTGGTCATTAGGTAGTTATTTTATTTATTGATATTTTTGCTTCAGGCAGTAAACATTGCAACCCGACAGATTATGAGAATATTCAAGGAGTCTGAACTGATATTAAACCCTGACGGAAGCGTGTACCATCTGAGTCTTCGCCCGGAACATATTGCCGATACAGTGATACTGGTAGGCGACCAGGACAGGGTAAAGACCATCTCTGACCATTTCAGCAAGGTGGAGTTCAGTATTCAGAACAGGGAGTTCAGGACACATACCGGCCTTTACCGGGGTGAGCGTATTACGGTGATGTCAACAGGTATAGGTACTGACAATATCGATATAGTAATCAACGAACTTGATGCCGCTGTAAACATCGATCTTGAAAAACGTATTCTAAAGGAAAAGCCCAGGGTACTCAACCTGATAAGACTCGGTACTTCGGGTGCGCTGCAGGAGGATATCCCTGTGGATACCTTTGTCGCTTCGGAATATGGCCTTGGATTTGACGGATTGCTTCATTTTTACAGCTATGATCCTGGCCTGACCGAATCTGAAATGTCAGAAGCCTTCGTTGAGCACAGCGGTTGGGGTAAAAGGATGCCATATCCCTATATTGTCAGGGCTGCAGGCAGCCTTATCGGGCTGATTGCACAGGATATGACAAAAGGTGTCACTGCCACTGCAAACGGTTTTTTCGGACCTCAGGGCAGGGAGCTTAGAATACCACTTGCACTTCCTGATCTTAATGACAAAATGGCGAGCTTCAGCTTCGGGGATAAGCGGATAACAAACTTTGAGATGGAAACATCAGCCCTTTATGCACTGGGGCGTATCCTCGGGCACAATACCCTGACGGTTTGTGATATTATTGCAAACAGGGCAAGGAGGGAGTACAGCAGCGACTATAAAAAATCGGTGAACGAAATGATAGCCCTGGTGCTTGAAAGAATATCAAAGTCCTGACGGGACGGTTTGTTGAATAGTTTGATCAATGAGTTATAACGAAAGCGAATTAAAGGCCCTGGTTAGCATGGTCGATGAACCCGATCCTGAGATTTTCAGTGATATTTCAGGCAGGATCATCAACTATGGACAGTATGCCCTTCCCTACCTTGAATACCATCTGAAACAGGCAGATAGTGACGGGCTGCGCGTAAGGCTAGAGTCGATAATGCAGGGTATCAGGCAGGAGGGTATATTCAGTGAGCTGGAGAGGCTTTGCAGGGGTAATGACAGCAATGAACTGCTTCAGGCGTGGATCTGTGTGTCAAGGCTGCATTACCCTGATATCAGTGAGGAGGATATTGGCAACAGTATTGACAAAATACGTAGTGACGTATGGCTTGAGATGAATGAAAAGCTTACCGCCCTTGAACAGGTTAAGGTTTTTAACCACGTGTTTTATGAATTGCACAAGTTCGGTGGTAATATTGAAGATTACCATAATCCCGATAATTTATTGATAAACAGGGTGCTTGAGACCAAAACAGGAAACCCTCTGAGTATAGGGATACTTTATATGGCTGTTGCAAGATCGGCAAATCTTCCTATAACGGGTATAAATCTGCCCGAACATTTTGTGCTGGCTTATATGGGTGAGACTATAGATACCGAAACACTTCAGATACGCGATGACAAGGCTCTTTTCTATATCAATGCCTTTAGCGAGGGGGCGGTTTTTTCAGCACGTGAGATAAATATGTTTCTTCGTAAACTCAAAATGGAAGCACTACCTGAATTTTTCAACCCATGTTCAAACAGGGATATAGTACTGAGGATGCTGGGCAACCTGTCAATTTCTTACGCGCAGAGCGGTCAGGAAGAGATGAAGGAAGTGGTGGAGAGTATCAGGGAAAGACTGCAGGGGTAATTGTTTAATCGCCCAAACTTCGTATATTGGATCCGGAACAAAAAAACAATTGTAAAACAGTAAAATAAATTAAAAATGGCTACAACAGGTACATTCAGGCCATCTGTTACCATCACCGGAGATGCCATCAAGCAGATAATGGATCGTTACCGTTACACCGGAGATGTGAGGGAGAATATCAGGCGTGAGAACCTTCTGCCTCCGGGTCTGCTTTCGAGGCTGGAGTCATGCTATCCGGAGTATTCTGGAATTACGGAAACCCGTCCGTTTATGTTTACAGGCAAGGAGCATTACTCTGGTCTGAAAGGCTTCAGGGAAATAGTTGACATACTGGGCTCAAACGGTATTGATATCGGCTATCTAAGGGAAAGGGAGCTTTTTATTGATGTTTACCGCTTCCTGGCAACAAAGCATGTACTGAACAAGATCAACTGGAGCGATTTCGAAAAGGACTCCCTGTTCAAGCTGGTTTTTCCGCAGCCCGGCATGATAAAGGGAGATGTAGTTAAGGCATATAGCGATGCCGGCTCAGATGAGGAAAGGCAGAGTATTGTAAAGGAATACCAGAGAAAGACAAATCCGCACGATGGCAAGCAACTGCTCAACAAACCCTGGTACACAGGTGAGGATGGGGAGCTTGAAATACTTGACGGTGTGCAGCATAAGTATCCGCAGTGCCAGCTGGTTTTCGACAAAACAACACAAAGCTGCTTTACCTTTTGCACCTATTGTTTCAGGCACGCTCAGGTTAGAGGTGATGAGGATATGTTTGTGCAGGATGACATTGACCAGGTGCATGAGTACATAAAAAGGCACAGGGAGATCACAGATGTACTGATCACCGGCGGTGACGCAGGACTGATAACCTATGAGAGGCTGGAGAGTTATGTCAGGCCGCTAATGGAAGATGACCAGATGATGCATATAAAGACCCTGCGGCTTGGAACAAGGGTGCTGACATATCACCCGGAAATGATACTCAGCAGTAAATACGACAAATTCCTTAAGCTGCTGCGGGAGCTTACAGAGAGCGGGATACAGGTTGTATTCATGTCTCACTTCTCGACTCCGAGGGAAGTCCTTAATCCCTCTGCCATTGCAGCGATCAGGCGCCTCAGGGCTTACGGGCTTATGGTTAAGAGCCAGAGTCCGGTTATGAACCATATCAGCCTGTTCTACGACGACAAAGGCAACCTTGACCTGGAACGGTCGGCCAAAAACTGGATCGACCTTGGCAATATTCTGGCAATGCTTTCAGTGGGCTTCCATTCCATGTATTGTGCCAGGCCTACCGGTGAGCACCATTACTTCACAGCACCGCTTTCTGATATTAACAAACTATTCAGCAGGGTTTACCGCTCACTGCCTTCGATCAACAGGCCTTCAAGGTATATTACCATGACCTCTTCTGCCGGAAAGGTATCGCTTCTGGGCACAATGGAGGTTAAAGGTGAGGAGGTATTTGTGCTTAAGTTCAATGAGGCGAGGAATATGGAGTGGATGGACAGTGTTTACCTTGCCAGGTATGACGAGAAGGAGAATACAATTGAGAGACTTGAACCTTTTGATACCGGAAAATACTTTTACGAGGATGAGCTTGCCGATATAGAGAAAAGGCTGGCACGCAGCCTTGAGAAAAGAATTGCTGAATCCGGATAAAACCCTGGCTGACATGATCAATAAAATAGTTGATTCACCCGGCAGGGCTGTCGGGGATATTTTTGACGGTGCAATTGTTATGATCGGTGGTTTCGGTGAGGCCGGAAGCCCGATTGAGCTTATTCACGCACTTATTGACCACGGTGCCCGGAACCTTACGGTAGTAAGCAACAATACCGGTAGCGGACATGTGGGCCTTGCCGCCCTTATAGAAAACAGGCAGGTAAGCAGGATGATATGTTCTTTCCCGCGTACCACAAATTCAAAGGTTTTTCCGGAGCTTTATAAAAGGGGGGAAATAGAACTGGAACTGGTTCCGCAGGGAACACTTGCAGAGAGAATAAGGGCCGGAGGTGCCGGTATTCCTGCATTCTATACGCCTGCCTCAGTAGATACCCCACTCGGGGAAGGTAAGGAGAGCAGGGTTTTCGGTGGCCGTAAGTATGTGATGGAACTTGCAATAAGAGCCGATTTTTCCCTGGTTAAATGCAAGGCAGCCGACAGGTACGGTAACCTTGTTTACAACAAAACAGCCAGGAATTTCGGGCCTGTTATGTGCACGGCAGCAGATAGCACTATTGTACAGGCACGTGAAATAGTTGAGCTGGGCGGTATAGACCCGGAGACGGTTGTAACACCTGGGATATTTGTAAATAAAGTCGTGGAGGTAATCAACCCTGCTGATGAATCAAGGCTTGTTGCAGAAAACAGAATATATCCATGGTAGGAAAGGAGAGTAAAACCGGATGGGATGTTGTGGAAATGGCTGCCAATGTGGCTGCCGACATCCACAATGGTGCATATGTCAACCTTGGGATCGGAATGCCGGAACTGGTTGCAGGCCAGGTTCCTGAAGGCAGGGAAGTTATCTACCACACGGAGAACGGCCTTTTGGGTATGGGGCCGCCGCCCCCTGAAGGCAACGGGGATCCGGAACTTATAAATGCCGGGAAAAAATGTGTTACTGCAATACCCGGGGCATGCTACTTTCATCACGCCGACAGCTTTACGATGATACGGGGAAGACATATAGACATCTGTGTTCTCGGTGCCCTTCAGGTATCTGAAAATGGAGACCTGGCCAACTGGTCAACCGGTGAGCCCGGAGCGATACCCGCAGTTGGCGGGGCAATGGATCTGGTTGCCGGTGTAAGGACAATATATGTCATAAGCAGGCATCTCACAAAGAAAGGTGAGCCAAAAATAGTCAGAAACTGCACTTTCCCGCTTACCGGAAAACAGGTGGTCGACAGGATTTATACCGATATGGCGATTATTGATGTAAAAAAGGAAGGACTCCTTGTAAGGAAGCTTGCACCGGGAATAAATGCTGACTACCTCCGGCAGAATACGGGTGCGGATCTTATTTTCAATTTTAATTGTGGCAATAAATGAATATACAATCTGCAGGTGAGATCATCTACAAAAAAGCCTGTGAGGTGATCACGGGGGGTGTTAGCCGCAATACCGTTTTTCGCAGGCCTTACCCTTTTTATGCCTCACATGCACGGGGATGTTTTGTCACGGATGTCGACGGGGTAAGGCGCCTTGACTTTGCAAACAATATGGCATCGCTCATTCACGGCCACTGTCATCCTGCTATAGTAAGTGCAGTTACCGAACAACTCGGCAGGGGCACTGCCTATACTATGGCAACGGAGGCGGAGTACAGTTTCGCACGTCTTCTGTGCGAAAGGGTACCATCTTTTGAAAAGGTGCGCTTTGTCAACTCCGGCACAGAGGCGGTGATGACCATGATCAAGGCTTCCAGGGCGTACACCGGCCGGCCTAAGATAGCCAAGGCTGAGGGTGCGTACCACGGAACCTATGATTTTGCAGAGATAAGCCAGACCTCAAAACCTTCGCAGTGGGGAGATTTAAACAGGCCCAACAGCGTACCACTTGCACACGGTACCCCAAGGGGTGTACTGGAGGATGTGGTGATATTCCCTTTTAATGATATTGAAAGGACTCTTTCAATACTTGACAGCCATACTGACCAGATAGCGTGTGTTATCATTGACCCGGTTCCGCACAGGGTCGGTTTGGTTCCTGCACGACGGGAATATATTGAGGCTCTTTACAAATGGACCCGGGAAAATGGCTCATTGCTGGTTTTTGATGAAGTGGTTACACTAAGGGTTAACTATTCGGGTGCCCAGCAGAGTTATCCTGTGAAGCCAGACATGACTGCCCTTGGGAAGATAATCGGTGGAGGGTTCCCGGTTGGTGCGCTTGCAGGCATTACAGAGGTAATGAAGGTACTCGATCCGAGGGAAAATCCGGTTCTTTTTCCGCATTCCGGTACTTTTTCCGCCAACCCCATTACGACAACTGCCGGCAGGGTGGCAATGGAGCTGTTTGACAGGGAGGCTGTCGATCGCCTGAACGCCCTTGCCCAAAAGGCTGTTGAGCAGATCAGGGAGGCAATAGCCCTTGCTGATGTTCCTGTTTCAATTACTGGTGCAGGTTCGATGTTCAGGTTTCATCTCAGGCCAGAACCGCCTGCAACATACCGTCAGGCTTACCAGGCGCCTGAAGTCACTGGTCTTATACGGAGAATGCTTGACTATTTGTACCTTGAAGAGAGAATTATGATGATAAACACCTGTGCATGTATGTTCTCCACTCCAATGACGCAGAAGGAGGTTGACAAACTGACACAGTCAATGCTCAACACCTTCAGGCATTTCAGGCCTGAACTGATTGATTTGCAGGAACTGGAAACCTATAAGTGATCATGAAGGAAGTATTTATATGTGATGCCCTCCGTACACCGGTTGGTAAATATGGGGGAGTATTGTCGGGCGTCAGGACTGATGACCTTGCTGCCATTCCTATAAAGGCTGTTATTGACAGAAATCCCGGCATTGACCCGGGAAGGGTGGACGATGTGATATTGGGCTGTGCGAATCAGGCGGGTGAAGATAACCGAAATATTGCCAGAATGGCCCTGTTGCTTGCAGGTCTGCCCCCGGTTGTTCCCGGGGTTACGGTAAACCGGTTGTGCGGTTCAGGTATGGATGCTGTAGGTGCTGCCGCCCGGGCAATCCGTACAGGGGAGGCCCGCCTTGTAATAGCAGGCGGGGTGGAGAGTATGTCGCGTTCTCCTTTCGTTATTGGTAAGTCAGACAAGGCTTTTTCACGCTCTGTGCAGATGTATGATACTACTATTGGGTGGAGGTTTGTCAACCGTAAACTTGATGCTGAATACGGCACGGAATCTATGATGGAAACAGCAGAGAATATTGCCTCCGGTTATGGTATCAGCAGGGAGGAACAGGATATTTTTGCCGACTGGAGCCAGAAAAAGGCAGATGCCGCCCTGACTGGCGGAAGGCTGGCACATGAGATAACCCCCGTTACAATAGAAAGGCGTAAGGAGGAACCACTTTTTGTTGATACTGACGAACATCCCCGCAAAACATCTGTCGAAAAGCTATCGTCACTAAAACCAGTTACAGGCAGTGGCGGGACTATAACTGCTGGTAACGCATCGGGCGTAAACGACGGTGCAGCTGCTTTGATAATAGCCTCCGGGGATGCTGCAAGTGAGTTCGGGCTGGAGCCAAAGGCCCGCATACTTGGGATGTCTGTTGCTGGAGTTTTACCCAGGGTAATGGGTATGGGTCCGGTGCCGGCTACGAAGTCACTCCTTGAGAGACTGGGGATGGATATTGACAGCTTTGATGTTATTGAGCTGAATGAGGCCTTTGCCGCCCAGGCCCTCGGATGTATGAAGGAGCTCGGAATTGCATTTGATGACCCGCGGATAAATCCGCTCGGAGGTGCAATTGCACTTGGGCATCCGCTTGGAATGAGCGGAGCACGCCTGGTCACCACCGCGGTACATCAGCTGGTAAGCGGTAAACTCGACAAGGCCCTTTGTACAATGTGTATTGGGGTTGGCCAGGGTATTTCAATGGTAATAGAGAGGGTTTAGGCATAATGCATGCTGCCCCCAATGCTATCTCTTACGGCACCGGTTACCGAAGCAAGGGAGTTGGATCTGCCGAGCTTGCACATTAGCCCGAGGAAGGCGAAAATCAGGGCTTCCTTCATATCAATTATCTCTGAGTCAGGGATTACTATGCTGACACTTTCCGGTAGATGTTCCTGAAGGCACTCCATAAAGTAGGCGTTTTTTGCCCCGCCTCCGGTTACAAGCATTTTCCGTGTTCTGCCCTTTTGACTTATTGTTTTTGCAATCTGCATGGCAGCATGTTGGTAATAGGTGTTTAAAACTGCTTCAAGGCTTGAACCGGAGTTCTCAACCAGTGGCAGTATGGCATCAGTCGCCCACTCCCTGCCCAGGCTTTTCGGCCCCTTCCTCTTATAGAAATCTATGTTGTTTAGTCTTTCGAGCAGATTTTTGTCAGCATTCCCCTTTCTTCCTATCATTCCATCAGGGTCATAATCGAGTAAAGATTTTTCGTCAGCACCTTTTGAAGGTATTTGTTGTTTTCTGACCAGATGATTAATAACGAAGTTAAAAGGACAGATATCGAAGGCTGTCCTGCCGATATTCTCCTTTATTGATATATTGGCAAAGCCGCCAAGGTTAAGGCAAAGGTCATACTCAGAAAAAAGCAGGAGGTCTCCTGCCGGAACAAGGGGCGCACCCTGTCCGCCAAGCGCCACATCCATCGACCTGAAATCACATACTGTATTGCACTTCCCTGATGCAGCAATGGCTGCCCCATGACCAATCTGCATTGTGTATCCCCTGTCAGGCATATGAAAGACAGTATGCCCGTGGCTCGCTATAAGCATGTTGTCAGTGATACCGGATAAGTCCAGGAAATGCCTTACGCTCTTACCTATGAAATGACCATATTCAAAATTAAGTGACGCAAGAGCCTCTCCGGAAAGAGTATGGGCCATGCTTAATTTTCTTTTCCATTCGCTGTCATATTCTAAGGTTTTATTGCAGACAACAGAATATGACCATCTGCCTGCAGCTTCCCGGAAACTGCAGCAGGCTATATCCAGACCGTCGAGTGAAGTGCCTGACATTACACCTGTGACAATGTATTGCATAACTATAGGTGTTTCAGAAGTTTTTCCATGCCGATCCCGCGGGATCCCTTAAGGAGTATCCTGGAGTTGGTAACAGGGTTGTATGCAAGATATTTGCATGCCCCTGCAACATCTTCGAAAACCAATATATTACCGGACTTTTTGTCCATACCGCTTATTGCCGAACTGAAATGACTGCCAACGAAAATACTGAGCCCGAACCCTTTGTCAGCTACATATCTTACAATCTTCCGGTGTTCTTCTCCGGCAATTTCACCAAGTTCGAGCATATCTCCGAGCATTACCGCCGAATTTTCACTGCCGTAATTGCAGAAGTTCAATATTGCTGCCTCCACGCTAGTGGGGTTGGCATTATATGCGTCGAGTACAACAAGGTTGTCCTGCGGGGTTTTGACTATTTGTGACCTGTTGTTTGAAGGCAAGTAGGATTCAATGCCAGTTTTGATGTTTTCGGGGCTTACACCGAAATAGAGGGCTACTGTTGCTGCAGCGAGTACGTTCTCAAAATTATAGCTGCCGGTGAGTTGGGTTTTTAGATTTCCCTGAATACCTTTTGACGCTTTGCCAAAATCCCTGTCTGCGAAGTAGGAAATCTCCAGGAAAGGAAATGATGATATTATGTTTCCTCTGCAGTGTTGTCCTGATTTGCTTCCGTATCTGACATATTCTGCAGGGCCAGGCAGATTCGTTGCCAGGTCAGAAACCATGTCATCGTCACTGTTTACAAAGATCACTCCTTTGGAGTCTTTTATATGGGCAAATAGCTCCCCCTTGCTTTTTTTGACTGTTTCAATGCTCCCAAACCCTTCAATATGGGCTTTGCCTATATTGGTTATAAGGCCATGGGTGGGCATTGCGATTTCGCAGAGCAGTGAAATCTCACCCTGATGGTTGGCCCCCATCTCAACAGTAGATATTTCCGTACCCTTTTTTAGGGAGAGAAGAGTAAGTGGAACGCCTATATGATTGTTCAAATTCCCTGAAGTAGCTGAGGATGTAAAAGTTGTTGACAATACTGACTGAATAAGCTCCTTGGTGGTGGTTTTACCGTTGCTTCCCGTAATGCCCAGAAATGGAATAGCGAAACGGCGTCTGTAATATTGCCCCAGATTCTGAAGGGCCTCAAGTGTATTGACAACCTGTATTATACTGCTGCTGGCAGGTTTTACTTCCCGGTCGACAATTGCAAGGGAGCAGCCGTTTTCCAGGGCCTGATGCGCATAATCATTGCCGTCGGAACTCTCACCTTTTAAGGCGAAGAAAATATCCCCGGGTCTTGCCAGGCGGCTGTCTATGCAAGGCATACCCCCCTTTTCAATCTGAGATATTATCCTTTCTGTTGTTTTTTTATCCATTCCGGGGTGGCCGGGTAATGCCTATCTTCCGGGTGCAGATCCAATCAGGTCCATTGCGCACCTGAAGCCTATGTCGTTTGTTGCTTCTCGCTCATCAAGGAACCTCCTTGTGCCGGGAGAAAGCCAGTAAACCCTGTCTCTCCAGCTGCCGCCCTTGTAAACCCTTACAGAGTCAGTTATAAGGGAGGCATCGGATGGGTAAACTTCCATTCCTTCGGCAATAGCCGATGCAGCATCCCCGTCACGGTAGTCTACATAGTTTGCCTGCCGATAGTCGCGTGGAACCTGAATGGCCTCCTCATCAATTTCCTGCATGATAACTGAGCCGTCCTCTTCATCAAAGAGCAGATTGCCATCCTCGTCCCTTGCGGGTACCCTGAATACGTTACCCCTGAAAGGCCTGAAGTCGGCTACTTCTTCAAAGGAGAGCGGACGGTAAACATCCTTTACCCATTCATTTACATTGCCCGCCATGTCATACAGCCCGTAATCGTTTGGCCAGAATGATTTTACCGGCATTGTAATATCTCCGCCCGGGTTGGGAAAACCTGCCACTCCGCCAAGGTCGCCGGGGCCGCGCTGGAAGTTGGCCCTGAACTGCCCCAGTGTCCTGCGTTGATTGCTTCTTACATGCCGGGTTTCCCAGGGATATAATCTGCGGTTCCGTATCTCTTCCTCATCTGTGCCCCCGATAAGCCCCAGTGCGGCAAATTCCCACTCAGCCTCTGTAGGCAGACGATAACGGGGAAGCAGCAACCCATCTTCCTGCCTTACCCGTCTTTCACCTGTACCCCTGGGATCCAGATCCTCAAGATTTCTGCGTACCAGGCCTTCATACTCTCCGGCCAGATATGCCTGTGTGCGGAAATGGTTGGCTCCTTCCTGCTCGTCGAGATTCCAGTCAAGTATGCCCTCCCTTACAAGTATCATTTCATTCACCCTGTCTGTACGCCATCTGGCGTAATCGGATGCCTGCAGCCAGCTTACGCCAACAACCGGATACTCATGGTATGCCGGATGCCTGAGATAGTTTTCAACATATGGTTCGTTGTATGCAAGGGGATCTCTCCATACCAGTGTATCCGGCAGGGCGTCAAAATATTTCTGCGGATTTGTATTCCTGAAAATCCTGCTGGTCCAGTAAAGATATTCCAGGTAGTCCAGGTTCGTGATCTCGGTTTCATCCATGTAAAAAGATGATACGGTTACCCTGCGGGGAATGTTGTTCCAATCGAACATAACATCCTGGTCGGTACGACCCATAACAAAGGAACCGCCTTCAATGAAAACCAGGCCTGGCCCTTTTTCCTGCACCTGATAAGGTGATACGGCAAACCCTCCGGTTTCGGGGTCATTATATGTCCAGCCTGTAGTATTTGAGGTATCTCTCTGGAACATATTGCATGCCGAAAACAAAAAAGTAATGATCAGCAATGAGAGCAGGATAGTGGATCTGCTCAATTGGTACCTAGTCATATGCTTATGTATTGATTAAAAACATTTGGTCACAAAAATAACTAAAAACTTGGATAGTTTAGTATGCGCCCGCCAATATTTCTTTGCGGGCAATTGAAGCGAAATGCAAGGCTCAGCTCATGAGTCGCGTGCATTATATCCGAAAACCCTGAGAAGGAATAATCATAACTATAGCCTATTCTGTAACTGCCCATATTGATGCCTGCAAGGAATGCCAGAAAGTTGATGTTTTCAATGTCCTCATTGCTGCTGCGGTGGTGGCGAAACCAAATACCTGCCATTACGGGCTTTGCACCTGTGTATATGCCCGCACTGAAGTGTGAAAAATCTCCCTGACTCTGATAAATAAGGTTGGGGGATATGAAATATTCATACCCGCCCGACACACCGTTTTGCCATGGTTTAAAATACATGCCCATATGTCCTGTATACTTGATTTCAAGTCTGGAGGTTACATCATCTTCTACATTTTTATAAACGCTTATATCCGGACGGTTAACATGGTGAGCCGCAAAACCGCCATACAATCTGTCGGAGAATAGCATCACCCCGGTAGCAAAATCCACATTGTGTTTCCAGTTGCTATCGTTTGGCGGGGGCTCATCTACAGCGAACTCCAGGTGGTTCCATCTGATATCATTGCGGAGGTATGATGCCTGCAGGCCAAAATGAAGGTCTGTTTCGCTGGTAACCTGCAAGTGGTATGAGTACATGGCACCTATGCTGTTTCTCATCATTACCATATTGTTCATGTCGTTGGTAATGATAATTCCCACGCCGCCGTATAGCCTCTCTGAATATATGTCTAACGAAAAGTTGTTTGTATGAAGGTTCTCGACAGATCTTAGCTGCCGGTAGTTCATGGCCAGGCGGGAACAACCTGTTGAACCTGCAAAAGCAGGGTTGAGATAGACCGGTGCAGCATAGAACTGGGAGAATACGGGATCTGTGGCCATTGCACCCTTGTTTCCGGCAATGGAGATAAGCAGTAGCAATACAAAAGTAATAGAGGTTTTAAGGCTCATATTGTTTGCTTGTGGTATGTTCTCTGGCGCTTTTATTCTAACGGAGAATATGCAAATATAATATACCACCGGCTTTTCCCGTAAAATTTTGTCTGCTTGGTATATCTTTGGGCCGTAAAATAATGGCCCCGCTTTCGCGTTTTTTATAGGATTAAACTTATACAGGCCCATTTTGTTTTAATATATTGCCGCTTTTATTCAGTTGTTTGGAATGCGTTTTAAATACCAGATCATAATATTCTTAATATTGCTCCTGCCGTCATACCTCGCAGCAATGGCTGCCGAGAAGCGGCTGGATATGCGTGTTTCATGGCGCTCTCCGGTAAAGGTGCAGCTGTCAGGGGAAGATTTTTCCGAAGCCATCTATTTTGAAGGAGCAGTATATACAGATACAATGCCGCTTGTCCCTGTATTCAGCCACAGCCTAGTTTCCGATATTCCCCATTTCAGGTACAGCTTCAGTATGGAAAACAAGGAGTTTGTCCCGGTGAGCCCCGGTGAAAGGGAGGTACTGGTAAAATCAGGTCTTAAACAGAATGAGATAGCCCTGACAAGGGACATGCAGAGCCAGAGAGGAGAGCGTTTTGATGTGGTTAGCTTCTATCCGTTCCGGTATGACCATGAAGGCGGCGGGTATGAAAAACTCGTTTCATTTTCGCTTGTTGCAGGGCCGGAATATGAACCCGGAGTAAGGGTCCAGGGTGCTGATGTAAGGTTTGCAGAAAACTCCGTACTTGCGCAGGGGTCCTGGTACAGAATATGCGTTGAAAGGGACGGTATTTACCGTATGGGTTATTCTGAGCTGGAGGCGCTTGGCATTAATCCCTCATCTGTGGTAAAACAGAATATAAGCCTGTTCGGCAACGGAAACGGTATGCTGCCCGAGGCAAATTCCGCCGATATAACGGACGATCTGGCAAAGAATGCCATTTATGTTAGTGGTCAGGGCTCTGATACATTTGGCCAGGAAGATTACATCCTGTTTTACGGACGTTCGCCCAATACATGGTACCTTGAAGAGAATGACGAAGGCAGGTTGCTTTTCA
>SLKR01000031.1 GCA_007134525.1 Bacteroidales bacterium
CAAAGGCTGCCTGTGATGCAAATCCAATTATAATTGCAAGTATTCCGGCACCCGCAAACAGTGAAACACCTGCTGTCTTTAACTCAGGTATTGAGTAGAATATTATTATAAATGCGATCAGAAAAATTATAAAGCTGACCGCATTCTTGAAAAAATGGTAGCGGGTAGGGTCAACCCTCAGAATACGCGAACTCCTTTGAAAATAACGGTGCATAAGCACCCGGAACACCTTTGTGGTTATAAGTGCCAGTAGAATTATCGCAAAAGGCAACAGAAGATAGGTAATAAGGCCGGGACTGATGTTATGCATTGTATTCATATATCTGTGCTTTGGTTAAGTGATCCGTCTAAAGTTAGAAAAAAAATCTGTCCGCTGCATCATAGAAAGAAAATGCTATTTTTATAAACAGAAAAAATACATCGAAATGACCCCGGCAGGTCTTCAGGACAGAAACATAATCAGGAATTTCATAATAAGACATCCGGCAAAAGGGGTAACCGCCCTGGGTGTATTCTGTTTTTTGTTTGCAATAATATACCGGCCCCTTGATACCCATCCGGGTCACAACCTTGGTTATGAAGCCACTATGGCAGCATACTGCATAGTCATAAGCATAGCAGCCTACCTTGGCATACTGGCACTTAAAAGAGTTCCATATTTCTCAGATCAAGTCAGATGGACAATACTCAGAGAGATATCCAGTATATTTATTATCCTCTTTATAATGGGAGTGGCTGCATTTCTTGCAGCATTCGCAATTGAACCACCTGCTGACAGGTGGAATCTGCACACATTTATCAACTCACTATACCTGACATTCCTTGCCGGAATTATTCCTTTTGCATTCTTCTCGCTTATAAACATAGGGCTGTGGATACCATCGGAATACGTTCCGGATGATGCCCCTGATGATATCAAAGCAGATAAACCCCTGCCCATTGAATCGCGCCTTAAAAAGGAAAAGCTTGAACTCAATCCTGAAAATATTGTATATGCAGAATCAGATGGCAACTACGTTATATTCCATACTGAAAAAGACGGTATAGTGCATAGAAGCATAATAAGGAACTCAATCAGTGATATTGAGAAACAACTTTCCGGCTATATATTTCTTTTCAGAACACACAGGGCATTTATCGTAAACCTCAGGAAGGTCCGCATGAAAAAGGGAAACTCCCTTGGATACCGCATCAAGCTATTCGGAGTTGATAATGAGATCCCGGTTTCCAGGAATAAGACACATTTGTTCAATCAATTGATGGAAAGCAAATAGAATATCCGTTCATCACAGAAATTTGCCTTCCATAACAGATCTTCAAAGCAGCACTACCTTTTGCAACAAAAACTTGCATTGTATCCCAACTATTTGCTTTACAGGCTTTTACGTCGTTATTTTGCTGTAAATATTCATTCATTTAAACAAAAGGCAAAATTGCGATGAAAAAGATCAGAAAAGTACACAAAGCCGGAATTTATATTACTGCGGCAGTAGTTATGAGTTTTATAACTGCAACTGGCAGTTGTTTTGCGATTAATGGTATAAGCGGTAAGGTATCGGATCAGGAACTAAATAAAGCAATTCCCTTTGCAAATATTGCGCTGTGGGATACCCTGGGAAATAAAATGGTGGCAGGGACATCAGCCGGATTCGACGGGGATTTTGTGCTTGTTTCCACCAGCACTGGCAAGTACAGGTTACTTGTAAGTGCAGTCGGGTACTTAACCTATGAAGGAATATATGAACTTGACGGGCATGGAATAAAGGAAGTCGGGTTAATAAACCTAAGGCCAACACAGTACCAGCTTGAAGAATTCATCCTGACGGCTGAAAGGGTCAAGGCGGTGCATGAGAATGGCAAGACCGTATATACGGTAAATCGCAATATCGCAGATGCATCTCTATCAACAACTGATATAATGAGATTGCTTCCGGGGGTTGATGTCGGATTTAACCATGAGTTATCAATTGACGGTAACCGGAATATTATGATAATGGTTGACGGTGTTGAGCGCGATCTCCAATACCTACAGCAACTTAATTCCTCAACCATCGACAGGGTTGAGGTGGTCAGGACCCCATCTTCGGTTTTTGATTCAAGCGTGGCTGGAGTTTTAAACCTAATACTTGCGGAGAATGATTACAGGGGAGTTGATGGTCATATCTATGCCGAGATCCCGGTTTCAGCTTCGGAGATATACAGTTTCCCATCCGGCAGCTTCCATTACGGCAATAACAAACTAAACCTCTTTGCCTCATACAGCGGGGAATTCAGCTATTTTGACATAATTGACAGCCAGAGCAGAAAGGTGTTAAAAAATGACAGTCCTGTATTCGAGACCACTACATACCAGTATATCAAACAGGAAAACTGGTCCCACCGCTTTCATTACGGATTTGATTACTATATAAGTGATAAAAGGCAGTTAAGATTCTATTCCTATTATAATCCATATTCAAGAGAACACAGTGGAAACGTACATATGGACATTGGCAACGGAGAGGAGAAAAGCCAGTGGAGTGCGGTTAAAAGTGACAAAGACATCAATCACCAAAGCCACTACTCTGTTTATTACAAGCAACTGCTGAATGAAAGTGAAGATCATGCATTTTCGGCAGACATTTACTTCCGGAGGCTGAATGCCCAAAACAGGATTAATTACTTCCAGGATAATGAAAATGATGTTACCAGCAACCTTTTAATGCCGCAGCAACACACATCAGGCCTTAAGGCAGACTACACCCTGCCGGTAACAGATAATACTTCAATTGGTTCCGGATTTCAGGCCAGGTGGCGTTTTATGAATGACAGGGGGAATACCGGGTTTAGCTATCAGGACATAATGTCGGCAGTATATTTGCTTGCAGGAGTAAGCGTTGGCAATGCTGATATGCAGTTTGGCGTACGCTATGAAAGGTCATCCTCCGGAAATATAAACATGTCAAACCTGCTCCCCTCCCTGTCGGCAAACCTTAAGCTCAAAAATGGCAGCAGTGTTCAGCTTGCATTCAGGCAGGCCGTATCATATCCCCATATATATCATCTGAATTCTGTGTTGTCAGTAAATGACCCATACAGTATCAGCAAGGGAAGTGAAGATCTTAAGGCATCTGTCAATACAACCGGAAGCATAGATTACTCCCTTGGCTCAGGCGATAACTTTTTCTCTGCAGGATTGTTTTTTACAGGCAATAAAAATGCTATAAACCATCTGGTCAGGATTCAACCTGACAACATATTTATTTCATCGCCCGAAAACATGGGGAACATCTACCAGTACGGAACACGTGTGAGTGGCACTTTGAGTATTGCAAAGGGTTTTGGGCTTAATGCACAGTTAAGGATTTTTGAAGTTATAACAGAGCCAAATGAGGGGGCAAGGCAATTGGGCCTGGCAGGCAGAAGAGGTATTGCTGCTGATACAGGAATATCACTGTATGCAAGCCTGAAGCACGGATTTTCAGCCTCTGTGATGATGCAGTATACCACTTCGGTAATAGAGATCCAGGCAGACCACTTCACTGATGCACTTTATATTTTGTCAGTTAACAAACGCTTTGACAGGGGATTTACAATTGGTGCAATGAGTGCGATGCCCCTTGCAGGGAGCTTCAATTACCAGGGAAGCGAGATAGACATGCCGGGATTATACCTAAGGTCGCAGGGTGACATACAGATGTCTGTAGTCCCTGTATGGTTAACCCTTAAATACGGTTTTTCAACCGGCAAACGTCGCAGCGACAACCAAGTGCCTTATCTTGATACCGAGCAACTGCCGGCAAAGGGGTTCTAGTCCCCTTTGGTAATTATCATTCCTGTCAGCGGTGGTATATCGAGGCTGAGGAAATTTCCATCAACAGTGAAGCTGGTCCCGCTTATCAGATCTTTTAAATTATCAGGGAAATATGCTGTATCAGGCAGGCGGATCCCTGCAGTATAATGCCGTGATCCGCTGTTGATGGCAACGATGGCAAAATCTTCACCATCCTGCCTCAGGTATGCAATAATTCCGTCATTATCACCTGTATAAAGAATTGTATGCCGGCCGGTGCTCAAGGCCCGGCTGCCGGCACGTATCTCACCGAGCCTGCTGTACCATGCATGCAGATCATGGTCAAAGCTAACCTGATCACGCGGCCTCTGCCTGGAATAGGGATGATTCACCTCATCATCATAATCAAGCTCAGGCCACACCATTGGTTTCCTGTCATCAGGATCATCGGCCCCCCACATTCCGGCTTCAGTACCGTAGAAAATCATCGGTGATCCAACCCAGGAATACTGAAAAAGTGAAATCAGCCTTTGCAGCTGCCTCTCCTCCTCATTTGGCGCCCTTACATCGTAAATATTATCAATATCCCTTATCTTACTATGCTCCTTGTATTCATACCCATTGTTTACGATCATGCTTGCAAGCCTCTCGGTATCGTGGCTGTCCATTAGGTTCTGCATAGCAGCGTTCACTTCGAACGGAAAGTCATCTACAAGGCTGTCAAGTCTTGAGGCAAACTCCGAAGCGGAAAGTGTCCGGTTAATGAAAAATGCATGAGTTGCATAGGCCCAGCGGTAGTTCATTACAACACCGAACATATCATCGGCAATATACTCCCTTGCGGCATCATCCCAAATCTCGGCAACTGTCAATGCCTCCGGATTTATACTGTAAACAAGGCTGTGCCAGTCGCGCCAGAATTCCTTCCCCACCTCCTCAACCACATCCAGCCTCCAGCCATCAATCCCCCTGCTTACATCACCATCCGGAGCCATCCAGCGGCGGGTTACATCAAAGATATGCTCCTTTACACCAGGATGCAGATCATCACCCTCCTCGGTGAATTCCGGCAAACCTTTATACCCCCACCAGCCTTCATATTCAAAGCCATCTTCCATACTATCATCAAAGTATGTGATCTTATACCAATCACTGTATGGCGAGTCCTCACCATGGAGGCGCACATGCCTGAATGCCCAGAAGTCACGTCCCGTATGGTTCCACACCCCGTCTATAATAACTCTTATCCCTTTTTCACTTGCCCTGTCGAGAAGATCCAGGAAAAGAAGATCAGCAGAAGTCCACCGCCAGGTTGAAGGGTCAGCCGGATCCTCCTGCTGCATTATCTCCCAGTCACCCTCCGGGTCAGGACCCAGGTGCCTGTCAATATGATGATAGTGGCTGGCATCATATTTATGGAGGGAAACAGCATCAAATACCGGGTTAAAATAGATTGCAGTTACTCCAAGGTCTTTAAGATAATCAAGCTTGTCAATCACTCCCTGAAGGTCGCCTCCGTAACGGCGCGTATATACAAAATCGTAAAATTCGGGGCCAACCCTCTGCTCCCACTCAGCCCTCTGGTACCAATCACTCGTCCAGGATGAAATCTCCCATCCTTCAGGAGCCCCGGTATCAAAGCCGTAAGGATCATTGACACGGTCTGCTGCAGGATCATTGAAGGGGTCTGCATTATTGAACCGCTCCGGAAAGATTTGGTACCAAACTACATTCTGAGCCCATTCGGGAATATTTTCTCCGGTTTGAACTGGAGCCTGTTGTGAAAATACCAGGTTTTGCAGTGCAATAACAAACAATACAAGCAAAAAGTTCCCGGGATAATTTAATTTATTTGTTCTCATGACCATAAAATTTTTTAAACAGACCAAACGGGTTTTATATAGCATCTGGCACGCTTGTGCAGACGGTAGTCATACCCGGACCATAGCTGCAGGACCTTATTGTTACTCTCAAGCTCCCTGGTTGTTTCCACATGCCTGATACCCTTGTCGTATATAGTACCAATTATCTTTTCGAATACAAGTGAAGTGGCACCTTTGTTCTGGTATTCAGGCTTTGCCCCGATCAGGAGCATATCAATGGTATCATTGCTGCGTAATGCTTTCAGGATATGGATCATACCAAAAGGATACAGTTTACCGCCCGCCTTCTTCAATGCTTTGGTAAGTGAAGGCATAACCACACCAAATGCGACAACCTCTTCATTCTCATTCAGAACCACCGAAACATAATCAGGGTGTATCAGGGAGATGAACTCCTGGGCAAGGTCCTCCACCTGTTTTTCGGTAAGTGTTGAGAAACCGTACAATCCATTGTAGACAGTGTTTAAAAGGCTGAAAATTCCGGCAGAGTATCTTCTTACGTCATTTCTTTTATCAAGCCGTGCATTTTTAAGGGAGTATCTTTTTTTTACTATCTGCGCTACTGAGAGTACCCTTTCGGGTTTCTCTTCGGGCACACTTATATTATACTCAATCCAGTCAATGTCTTTAGAATAGCCGCATGCACAGAGCATATCATTGTAGTAGGGGAAATTGTACCTTCCGAATGAGGTAGGCCACTCCTCAAATCCTTCTACCAGAACACCGGATGCATCAAAGGATGTAAATCCAAGGGGGCCGTGAATGTACTCCATCCCCTTCTTTTTTGCCCAATCCTCGACCTCACCCAGAAGTCTTTCAGGGATCTCCGGGTCTTCAGCAAAGTCAAGCCAGCCAAACCGCATGTATGCCCCTGCCCTTTCAATGTTATACCTGTTATTTATAATTCCAGCTACACGGCCAACTACACGGCCGTTTGAAAGGGCAAGCCAGTATCTGGCTTCGCAATGGTCAAAAGCAGGATTATACTCATTTGACAGGACCCTGAACTGGCTTCTGTGCAGTGCGGGTATGTAATATTTGCAATCCCTGTACAAATTATCCGGGAAACGGATAAATGATTTCAATTCACGCTTTGTCGAAACTTCCCGAAGAACTATTCCCATCAGACTCTTTTTTATACCAGGAATACTCTATAAAAATATCAAAGAAGGACAATTTACAACTAAATTACAACCCGGGCAAGAAAACGGGGGTTACCTTGAGGCACGTTTCCTTTCGTGTTCGTTGAGGATTAATTTTCTCATGCGCATATTACTGGGGGTAAACTCCACACACTCATCCCTGCCGATATATTCAAGGGCCTCTTCCATAGAGAACTTAACGGCAGGAGTAATACTGGCCTTATCATCAGAACCGGACGCCCTTATATTCGTAAGCTTTTTTGTCTTTACAATATTTACCAACATGTCTTCCTGACGGCTGTTCTCTCCTATAACCTGACCTGCATAAACCTTATCTCCGGGTTCGATAAAGAACCTTCCGCGGTCCTGAAGTTTGTCAAGAGAATAGGCAATGGCTGTACCAGTTTCCATGGCAACCAGGGCCCCATTCCGACGTATTCCGAAGTCACCCTTGTATACTTCATATGCCTTAAAGCGATGAGCCATTACAGCTTCTCCCCCGGTCAGGGTAAGCATATTGCTGCGCAGCCCGATCAGCCCCCTGGCCGGTATATCGAACTCAAGATGAACCTGGTCTTCCTGCTGCTTCATGCTTACCATCTCGCCCTTTCGCTGGGACACCATCTCTATAACCTTGCCGGCATAAGGTTCGGGGACATTGATCATCAAGTGTTCAACAGGTTCATGTCTTTTACCATCTATCTCCTTTATTACTACCTGTGGCTGACCTACCTGAAGTTCATAGCCTTCCCGCCTCATGGTTTCTATCAGTATAGAAAGGTGAAGCACGCCCCTGCCATATACCATATAAGAATCCGAGGAGGATGTTTCTTCAACCTTCAGAGCGAGATTTTTTTCAGTCTCCCTGTATAGCCTGTCGCGCAGGTGCCGGCTGGTAACAAACTTGCCGTCAGTGCCGTAAAAGGGTGAATTATTTATAGAAAACAACATACTCATTGTCGGTTCATCAATGGCTATCGGTTTGATTGATTCAGGTTCCTCGTGGTCAGCAATAGTATCACCAATATCGAAATCCTCAGGGCCGATAATGGCACATATTTCTCCCGGAAATATCTCATGCTTGATTTTTACCTTACCCAGGCCTTCGAATACAAACAGTTCCCTGATTCTCGACCTTTTAACGGTACCATCCCTTTTTACAAGCGATACTGGCTGGTTCTGCACCAAACTGCCCCTTGTAAGCTTACCCACTGCTATCCGCCCCACATAAGAGCTGTAATCAATTGAGGTGATCTGCATCTGGGTGTTACCTTCGGGATATTCAACTGTCGGGATGTGCTCAATAATTACATCAAGAAGATAAGAAACATCTTCAGCCGGTGTGCGCCAGTCTTCAGACATCCAGCCCGCCTTTGCTGAACCGTAAACAGTCGGGAAGTTGAGCTGATCTTCTGTCGCATTGAGGCTGAACATAAGGTCAAATACCTTTTCCTGGGTAAGCTCGGGATCACAGTTGGGTTTATCTACCTTATTAATAACTACAACAGGTTTTTTATCCAGTAAAAGGGCTTTTTCGAGAACGAAGCGGGTCTGTGGCATTGGCCCCTCAAACGCGTCCACAATAAGCAATACCCCGTCGGCCATGTTGAGAACTCTCTCAACCTCACCACCAAAGTCAGCATGCCCGGGGGTATCGATTATATTTATCTTCACATCCTTATACCTTACCGAGCAGTTCTTTGACAGTATGGTAATACCCCTTTCCCTTTCCAGGTCGTTGCTGTCAAGGATCAGATCACCGGTATCCTGGTTCTCCCGGAAAAGCTTCACCTGGTGGAGCATACGGTCAACCAGGGTGGTTTTACCGTGGTCAACATGGGCAATTATTGCAATGTTCTTTATCATCTTTTTCTTTTTTATGGTATCAGGCAGCCATTATAAAGTCCCTGCCCTCAACAAATCCAAGCTCAGAGAAATGCTCTCTCAGCGATTGACCCACTCCTCTTTTTCCGATGAAGTTTACCAGAAAATAAGGCTCAGGCTGAGTTATCTCATCCAGTCTGACAAAATTCACCTGACGGTTTGGTCTTTTCTTTACATCTGTAAAACCAAAAACATCAACACCATGTTCACTCAGGAGTGCGGCTCTTTTCCTGCCGATGCGGCTGCTGCCGCAAACGACAACTTTTTTGTCACTGACTACATTATCCTTTATCCATCTTGCAAGGTAATTGCATTTTACCTGAAAGAAAGCTTCCCTGGAATAGTTTTCATGCTGACGCGACAGTCTTTCATCATGGTCATTCCATATCAGAAGTTTCTCGGGTAACTTGTAAAACCCAACACCCATTCTCATCCATCTCAGCCAGAGCTCATAATCCTCAGGCAGCTCCTCAGTGGAATACATACCGTATCGCTCTATCAGAGTGCGCCTGAACATCACTGAAGGATGCGCCAGTGGAGACTCAACAAAGCGGTAAAGCAGATGATCCTCGTGGCTTATTATACTGTTCTGCCAGTCAACAAACAATGAGTATCCCATACTGCCCTCTATAACTGACCTGTATTCAGTCTGAGACGATACAACACCTATTGACGGGTTCCGGTCAAGGAATTCAATCTGCTTCAAAAACCTCCCGGGTAATGCCTGGTCATCTGCATCCATACGTGCGATGTATTCATCAGAGGTATACTCAAGACCCCTGTTCAGAGCGAATGCAATGCCCTGTCTGCTCTCGTTCAGCACACTTATCCTGCTGTCATACCCCGCCCAGCAATGAGCAATTTCCTCACCTTCTTTGCTGCCGTTGTTGCTTACCAGCAAAAGCCTCCAGTGAGGAAACTCCTGACGGAAAATACTTCTTATTGCCGTGTCAAGCTCATTACCTGTATTGTAAAATGGCAGTATTACTGTAATTTTGCAATCGCTATTGCCCATACATATATAGTTCGGAAATCAGCCTGCAAAGAAAAGTATATAATCCCAATTATACGGAAATTATTTTACAAATCATTATGAACATTTGCTCATTATATTTGATCTAAGCAAAATTATTCCTATTTTCGCACACATAATTCTCATTTATGTCACCCCGAAGTATAAGACCCAGAAAAATAAGCGATCCGCCAATAGTTTCAGGAATGAGACCTTACGGAAGTAAGCTACCCCCGGGAAAGCCCCCTGCAGTATTCCTCGCCCTTGAAGAATACGAGGCCATGCGTCTATGCGACCATGAAGGATTTAACCACAATGAGGCTGCACACAGTATGAATGTATCAAGGCCAACATTTACCAGGATATATTCAAGTGCCAGAAAAAAGATAGCATCTGCACTCGTTGAGGGTCAGCAGTTAGTCATTGAAGGCGGTAAGATTTATTTTGATAATGACTGGTATAACTGCCTGAATTGCAGTTGTTATTTCAATCATCCTGAGAAACACCTTGAAGTCAGCAAATGTGCACTATGCGGAAGTAATGAGATCATAAGATGTGAGTCATATCCTGAAATAATAATACAAAATGAAAGTAGCAGTAACAAGTAAAGGAAACAGCATTGACAGCAAGCTGGATGAACGTTTTGGGCGCTGCTCATTTTTTTTCATCTACGATTCCGAAAATGAGGCAATGGAATTTATTCCCAACCCAGGCAAAGAC
>SLKR01000015.1 GCA_007134525.1 Bacteroidales bacterium
TCAACAGGTTTGCCTTCAGCCTTGAGGTGGAAGGGGGTGAATTCAGATTCATCCCAGTAAACCACCCTGTTTTCCGACATGGATACGTTTCCGTTGAAGAACAGGAACAAGCCGTTGTCGAGCATATAGTTGACCCCGAGTTCTATTTCAATACCGTGGCTCTTGGTCTCACCTATATTACCCTGTATCGAGGGAACACCAACCCAGCTGGGCACCCTCTGCCTTGTCTGCAGCATATTGGTACGCCTTTCGTCGAAAAGGTCAACATTCAGATTGATAAGGTTATCAAACAATGAAAGTTCAAAACCAAGGTTCTGCATCCTTGCTGTTTCCCATGTTGCATTTGGTACAGGTACGGGACCCTCACCAATGAAGCTGTAGTTGTTCATCGGATATCCAAACCCTACACTTCCGCCTACATTTTCATATTCCGAAACATACAGCCACCTGGCAATACCGGCATCACTACCTACACGTCCCCAGGAGTATCTTATCCTGAATTCGTCAACGTAATCTTCGAGTGCGCTGAAGAAATCCTCGTTTGAAACTGTCCATCCGCCGGCAAATGACGGGAATGTACCGAAGCGGAGCCCCGGTGCGAACTTTTCGGATCCCGTATGTGCAACACTTGCCTCAAGGAAGTACCTTCTGTCATAGTTATATGTAGAACGGGCCACCCAGCTCTCCTCATAACTCGGGAAGTTTGCTATACCCCTTGCTTCACGGCGACTGAAAACACCTATTACATTGAGATTGTGTACATCATCGAATGTACGGCGGTAATTTACCCTACCCTGATAGTAGTGGCTCCTGAAGCCGTTGAATATACCATCATTCCACATCTGAAGCTTTGGCTGGGGGGTATTGAAGTCAACTGTGCCGTCCCTGTCAAACCTTGTCCACAGTTCAGTTTCGGGATTAAGATAGTATCCGTATAAGTTTGGAAGATTAAATTGCTGCCTGTAAAGTGCATCATTATTATATGAGTAGGTTGCGGCAGCTGAAAGTCCCTCTGTTAAGAAGTCGAGTTCCTGTTCAAGTGTCACATCCACATTTGTCTGGTTTCCTTTATGCCTCCAGAAACCCATACCGCCTTCCCACATCAGCCTGATATTACTTGGAGAGTGGTTGGGGTTAAGGTAAGGTCTGCGGCCGTCCTGGTCATAGGGGGTTCTGTCATCCGGATGCATTTCCACTGCTTCTGCAGGATAAAATGGCATACTGGTAACTGACTGGAACCACCTCTCCTGTGTAAAGGTGTCTATGGGTTTGTTGAAAACCTTAACGTTACCGCCAAGGTTCACTGCCAGGTTAGTTGTATTGGTCAGATTAAAATCAAGGTTGTTCCTGAAGTTGTACCTCTCGTGCCAGTAACCTGCATTCCTGTCGTCAAATTCATATGGGAAATCATTACCCGTATTGAACACATCACCCTCACTCAGGAATCCAATAGAGACGAAATACTGAACAAAATCGGTACCTCCCCTGGCGTTCAGGTTGTGCTGGTGGTCTATGCCGGGACTAAAATAATAGTCCATCCAGTCAAAATCCGTATAAAGGTAAGGCAGGTCCTGGTTCTTGTAATGCTCCAGCTGCCAGTCAGGTGTGATCCTGTCCCACATTCCGTCATTTCTCAATGCCTCGTTGCGAAGACTCATAGTTTCGTAGGCACTGAGGTATTCTGGAAGCAGGGTTGGTTCCTTTACGGAGACACTGGAAGAGTATTCAAACTCTACAGCACCTGCACGTCCCCTTTTCGTATCAACAATTATTACCCCGTTTGCTCCCTTTACCCCATAAACGGCTGTCGCGGAAGCGTCCTTGAGGACGGTAATGGAGTTGATCTCATTTGGGTCAAGGTTTGAAAAATTTCTTTCAACCCCGTCAACTATAAGAAGGGGAGCATTGTTGCCCATGGCTGAGGTACCCCTGATGGTCATCTGGAGGCCTGCTTTGCCATAGTAACTGATACCCTCTTCTCCGGGGGAAGCATCTGGCATTATGATAGTCAGGCCCGGTATCCGGCCCTGAAGGGTGTTTTCAACACTACCACCAGTCCTTACGGTCCTGAGGCGTTCACCCGACACCTGGGATATGGCTCCGACCACCGATGCCCTTTCCTGCACACCATACCCTACTACCACAACTTCATCCAGTACTCCGACAGCAAACTCCATCTCCACGTCCATCTCTGTCTGATCCCCGACAAGCCTTTCCTTTGTTTGCATACCGACAAAGGAGAATACCAGGACATCCTCAGGGGCTGCATTAATGCTGAAATAACCTTCAATGTCGGTAATAGTACCCCTTGTTGTACCCTTTATCTGTACTGTGACGCCAGGAATAGTCTCACCTTCGGTATCGGTGACTATCCCCGTCACTTCTCTTTCCTGCGCTATTGTAAAATTTGCGCAAAAACAGAGCAAGAATAAGATAATTGTTTTCTTCATGTTGTTTTTAATTTGATTGGCATAAGTCAATTGTGATGACATTCATTTAAACTGTGTCCTGAATAATAAATGCGGTGATAAATAACAACGCATTTCTTTAAGTTTACGGAATGTTGCATAGGCATTTCCATTTTTAATTTTACAATTGGCTAA
>SLKR01000131.1 GCA_007134525.1 Bacteroidales bacterium
GAGTTCGGCAAAAACTGGACGGACGTCATGGCGCTTACCCCTTCTGTGTTTATCGTGGAAATAATGCTTGAACTAAATGACCCAAGGGTTCCGGTCTACTTCACGGTTGATGCGCAAGGGGAGTACAGCGGATGGGTCTCAGGCAGGCTTTTCGACCCGGAGAACCACCCAAGCAGGATAAGTGATGATTTCGTGAATCCGACTTACCCTGAAACATTCATGAACTATGTTGAATGCAAGATGCTGGAGGCAGAGGCATATGCACTAAAGTCAATGTTCAGTGAAGCTGAGCAGGCATTCAAACAGGCAGTTACAGCAGATATGGAAGGGCTTGGCATTGACGAAACTTCAATTACGGCATATCTTGATCAGTTCACCTTCCCGGATAATGTTGAACAGGCCCAGGAGATGATTATCCTGCAAAAATACATAAGCAATTATATCACCAATTTCGAGATGCATTTCGATTTTATCCGTACGGGATACCCCGTTATAAACTTTTCGGAGAATATTGACGGGGCAGAGTCAAGTACAACTGTTCCAAGGCGCTACCCCTACCCTACCGCTGAAAAGGACAGGAACCCGAACACTCCCGACAACACCTTCAACCCAATTACAACTAAGGTTTGGTGGGATAACAAATAAGGGGATATTCCAGGATGGGTAAATTCCGGTACAGGCAGTTAATAAGGCTGCCTGTACCGTTTTTTTAAAATGTAAAAGACGCACTCCCTCCGACCACAGGAATAGTTATTGAGGTATTATCGAGATCGATTGTGATCTCTGTTCCCGGATCAGGCCAAAGGGTAAAATCACGATCGCTGGAAAATATCATAAATCCGACCTTCTGTCCCTTTGGTATTACCTGGTCTGTAGGTTCAAGCTCAAACTCAACTTCATAATTTACTCCCGGCACAAGTGGCTCATTGCTGGTAAGGGAAGCCCGGTTACGGGGGTCGGCCCAGCCGCGGGTAATTATATTGTCAGTCAAAGGCGCACCGGAAGATTCATTCCATGGCAGCGAAACCAGCCATACTGAAAGGTTAGCTGCATCCCTGCTGCATGACATATTGATCCTGGCAACAGGGGCTCCGCTGATATGCAAATCATCCTGAAGCTCTTCCGTAACATATATCAGCCTGTGGTCAGTCCATTCAGCCCTGGCAAGTGAAGACCCGCTGAATGAGAAATTGTCGGTAAAACTTTCCTGGATCCCTTCTGTGTGGGGCTCAACAGAAAGAGTACCCCTTTCAGGGAAGCCGGAGCCGGGATAGAGTACAACAGGCAAGGCTTCCGTATGCGGGAAATTCCCATATGGGGTAGGTTCAAGCCTGTCATCACCTTCACGTACAATCCACGCAGCAGGATCCTCCTCAACATTGTTTTCAACTCCGTATAGATAACGGGCAAACCACTTGTTGGTCATTTCAAAGGGCGGAGCTCCGCCGTGGCCTCCCTGATGATAATACATCTGCAAGGGCACTCCCATTTCCTTTAGAGCCTCATTTATCCTGTAACTATGGCTGGGCATAACGTTCCAGTCGTTGAAGGCATGGGCCATCAAAACAGCCGCCCTTAAAGGCTCAATCTGGTTGAGCATATCCCGCTCTGCCCAGAAATCATTGTAATCTCCTGTTATGCGGTCCATACCATTGGCCATTTCAGTGTCCCTTACAACCCGGTTGCAGTAATCACGCCTGTCAGGGTTTGAGTGGACAAAGTCATACAAAAAGTCAATATCCTCCCCCAGGTACCCGTAAGGATGAACAATAAGGCCGTTTGACCTGAAATAATGGTAATAAGATGTATTAGGAGCGATGGGAACAATAGCCTCAAGCCCTTCGACCCCGGTTGTCGCTGCAGCAAGTGCCAGGGTGCCCCCGTAAGAGGTTCCGATCATACCAACCTTACCTGTTGTCCAGTAGGCCTCAACCTCCTCAAAGCCATCCGGTGTTGTATAGGCCCTGGTTCTGCCATTCAGCCAGTCAATAACAGCTTTCGGTGCAAGAGCCTCAATTTCGGTGCCGATGGTCGGACATCCCTGGGAATAACCAGTACCCGGTGCTGATGAATGCACCACTATATAACCGTGTGAAACCCAAGTATTTATCAGGGAGTTTGAGATAACAGGCCTGTCAACCCTCCTTTCAATGGGGGGAAAATGGTTGCGGGGAGGTGGTTCAGTATAAAGCTCATGACGTACATCCCAGAAGTACTCCCTTTCAACACGACCAACACCTGCATAATATGGGCTGGATTGATAAATCACAGGTAGTTTTAACCCCTCCTCGGTTTGAGGCGGACGTGTAACGGATACATGCATGCGGTCGGGTTTTCCGTCTCCGTCAGAATCAAAGTTGGTTTCAACCCACATATCTTCCCTGATCCAGGAGTCCGGATCTGAGAAAGCTTCCACCTCAGTGGTAAGGCCATCTTTGAAAACAGGCCCAACCTCATTTACTTGCTGGACATTTTCAGAAGCAGTATATGCACCCGTGCCAGGTAAATGCAGAAACAAAATCGTAAGTAAAAGAGTTGTTTTTCTTAAATGTCGTATC
>SLKR01000096.1 GCA_007134525.1 Bacteroidales bacterium
AGCTTCCAGGCTGGTATCTTCGCTGCCTGAGTATTCCCTGTAGTATGACTGCTGCTTGACCATTTGCAGAAGTTTTCTTACAATCTCCCTTTCACCCTGCCAGTTAATTCCACGCTCCGCAGCAAGCTTCTGAAGACCGGAATGCCCGGATATCATAGCTAGACATCTGTTTTCCAAAATACGGGTATTGGGGTTAAGATCCTCACTGGAAGGAAGGTGCTTTACCTTGTTTTCCTCGATTATTGCTTCTTCCTGACCGGCGATCTCCTTAAGGAACATAAGCTGGTAAAGATACATATCGAATATTTTCTCAACCCCGTGCATCATTTCACGCTCGCCCCTGGCAAGGTCCTGGTTGTGCGACTGGAAATAGGCATAAAGGCTTTGAAGGACTTTAACCCGTAAATGTCTTCTGTTAAGCATAGATTCAATTAAATTAACGCCCGGATGAAACAATGCAAAAGTAACTGATTTTTTTTTCTATATTTGACCGTATTTATTAAATTTGTTGCTGTCCCTTTAAGGGGAGTTAAGTTCTTTTAATAAAATTGCCAGGAATAATTTTTGTGAACAGAAAGAAAACAGGAGATTTAAAATGGATGATTTTGGCACCAACGTTCCCAGAGACGATATCTATTCAAAAGCGGTAAGGGCAGGGAAACGAACCTACTTTTTTGATGTAAAATCAACTCGTTCAAACGAACTCTATCTTACAATAACTGAAAGTAAGAGGCGCTTCAACCAGCAAACAGGCAAGTTTTTCTATGAAAAACACAAACTATTCCTTTACAGGGAAGACTTTGAGAAATTCAAGGACGCACTTGAAGACTCATACAGGGCTATTGATGAGCTGCAGGGGGAGATAATCAGGGATAAGCCCGATGAGGGCGAAAAGGCAGGTGAGCAAAAAAAGGATGAAGAGAGCATCACCTTCGAGGACCTTGACAAGGATAGTGACGAAAAAGATGATGATGAAGAAGAGGACGACAAACAGCAGTAACCCCTGATCTCAATATCTCAGGAGTTTTTTAATTATCCTTTTATAACGGGCGCGGTTCTTCCTTGTAATACGGGTATAATGCTCCATCCTCTCCCTGACCATATCTTTATCTATACCGGTTATGCCAGAATACTCGTCTGCCATAACCCCTATCATGTCAGGTGTGGCCGATAACCGGGCAAAATTCTTCATTCTTTCCTCAAAACCGAGTTCATTGCCTATAATCATTCTGTTGAGGTCAACCAGATAAAAATTGTATGACCCATCTGGCTCAACATATACTATTGTATTGCCGGGTGAATGATCCAGAAAATTGACTCTGTTTTCATGAAGGCTGTGCGTGAACCTTGTAAACTTTCTCAGTATATTCTCCCTGCCCGGATAAGATGGATCTTCGATAAGCGTCCTGAAGCTAAGGTCATATTTGACCTGCATACTTAAATAAAAACTCCTGCCAAGCCCGCAGAACCACCTCTCTTCGTAATATGCCAGGGGCAAAGGTGTGCCTATACCCTTGCTGCTCAAATATCGGGCATGTTCGTAAGAACGCCTGGCCTTTGACTTTCTCAGATACCTGTAAACAAAACTATTGATTGGGTGTGCTACTTTAAAGGACTTCACGTTGAGTTGCAGATCCCCTACTGCAATATGTTTGACCTGATTTCTTTCGCCGGTATCAAGCCGGGTACCAAGTTCATCAAATCTGTCAACAGCAAGGCGTAACTTGTCAATAATATTCCTGTGCCCTGGCGAAACATGTTCATACAGTCTCTCCGTCATATTGCCGTAAGCTTGACCCATATCACTTTCTCTTACCGGTCCGGGGGGGCTTTTTCTTATTATAGTTTCTTTTTATACCACTTCTGCTTTCAGTACCCCTGTATTCCGGGCCGTGACCTATGCCTTGAGGTAGCTCAACCTTTTCAACCTCCCTGCCTATAAGCCTTTCTATCATGGCAAACTTTCCCTGTTCTGAAGGACCAATGAATGTACAGGCCTTGCCATGCGCCCCTGCCCTTGCAGTCCGGCCTATACGGTGAACGTAATCCTCTGCATCATGCGGAACATCGTAATTAACCACCATATCTATGTCTTCGACATCGATACCCCTAGACACAATGTCAGTGGCAATAAGTATTCTCACCTGCCTGCTGCGGAAACTGTTCATCACTTCTTCTCTTTCCGCCTGCGAAATATCCGAATGTATCTCTTCCACACCTTTTGTATACCTTCGCAAATGCCTTGCAAGCTGCTTGACTCCCGCCTTGGTTTCGCCGAAAACAAGTATGCTCTTCATCCTTTCATCCTTTATCAGGTGGTCGAGCAGTCCGGTCTTCTGTTTATCGTGAACAACGTAGGCTTCCTGTCTGATCTTGCCGGGAGGGGAAGCCAGCCCGATGTTAACCTCTGTGGGGTTGACAAGTATCCTGCGGCTAAGTTCCCGAATCCTGGGTGGCATAGTGGCCGAAAACAAAAGTGTTTGCCTTTTGTGCGGGATATAGGATATGATCTTCATTATGTCATCAAAGAACCCCATATCAAGCATTCTGTCAGCCTCGTCCAGGATAAGATAGTCGAGCCTATCCAGATTGGCATAACCAAGTGTGAGATGGCTTATCATTCTTCCCGGGGTGCATATTATGATCTCCACACCCTGGGTCAGTGCGCGTTTCTCATTATAGAAGGCTTCGCCGCCTCCCCCTCCGTAAATTGCCAGTGAGCTGAGGCCGGTAAAATAACCGAAACCTTCAGCCTGCTGAGCCACCTGTATGGCAAGTTCCCTGGTTGGGGTAATTACCATTGCCCTTATCTTGCCCTGCCGTTTTTCCCTGTATATCCTGTCGATAACAGGAAGAAGGAAGGCGGCGGTCTTGCCGGTACCCGTCTGGGAACAGGCTATGACATCCTGCCCCTTCATTATTGCAGGAATAACCTGTTTCTGGATGGGAGTAGGTTCATTATACTGCATGACCTCAATACCCTCCATTACCTGCGGATCAAATCCGAAAGCCTTAAAGTCCAAAATATTTTTATTCTTTTAGTGCTACAATTAAAATTTAAAACCGGTGAGTATCTTCTCCATCTCCTTCTGCAGTTTTCGTGCAGCTTTTCCTGCCATTTCCGCAAAATCCCCGCCAGCGGAAGCATATATAATACTCCTCGAGCTGTTTACAATTATACCGATATCTTCGTTCATTGCAACCTCCGATATCTCCCTGAGGTTTCCTCCCTGGGCTCCCACACCCGGAATCAGGAAAAAGTGGTCAGGTGTGATTTCCCTGACCTTCCTAAGCAGGGCTGCACGGGTCGCACCCACGACATACATTATATCAGACTTGCTTCCCCAGTGCTGGCTTATCTCCATAACCTTTTCAAACAGTTTTTTACCACTCCGTCCCGTCGGATCTTGCAAAACCTGAAAATCCATGGCACCGGGATTGGATGTAAGGGCAAGGATTATCGACCACTTTCCGGGATATGAAAGAAATGGTTTAACTGAATCACCTCCCATATAAGGGTTTACAGTAATAGCATCAAAAGGGAGGCCCCTGAAGAAAGCGTCTGCATAATATTTTGATGTATTACCTATATCCGCGCGCTTTGCGTCGGCAATAATGAATACGGGCCCTCCCGGGTGATCAGACAAATAATTAGCCGTCTTCTCCATGCTCTCCCAGCCCCTGCTTCCATAACACTCGTAAAAGGCAGTATTTATTTTATATGCAACCGAATACTCAATAGTCGCATCTATAATCCGGCGATTGAACTCAAACTGGGGATCCGGTTCATAATCCCTTATATGTTGCGGGATACGTTCCGGATCGGTATCGAGCCCCACACACAAAAAGGATCTCTTCCTTATTATCTGCTCCCTGATCTCCTCTCTGGTCATGGCTGTGGTTTTTTCTGCTAGGAAACTCCTTCCTTGAGTTTCTCTGCATTCTCTGCAACCTGCAGGGCATCAATAATATCACCAATATCACCATCTATAATCGCCTGAAGGTTATACAGGGTAAGACTGATACGGTGGTCGGTTACCCTGCCCTGCGGAAAATTATATGTCCTTATCTTGGCCGAGCGATCACCCGTAGACACCATTGTCTTTCTTTTAGAGGCTATTTCATCCAGGTATTTCTTGTACTCCATGTCAAATAACCTTGTCCTTAATACATTCATTGCCTTGTCAAGGTTTTTTATCTGGGATTTCTGGTCCTGGCATGAAACCACAATACCTGTCGGATTATGGGTCAGCCTGACAGCGGAATATGTCGTATTCACCGACTGGCCGCCTGGACCGGATGAACAGAATGTCTCCTTTTTAATATCCGCAGGCTTGAGTTCAATGTCAAACTCATCAGCTTCAGGAAGTACGGCAACTGTAGATGCAGAGGTATGGACCCTGCCCTGTGTTTCTGTTTGCGGCACCCTCTGAACCCTGTGAACTCCTGATTCATACTTAAGAATGCCATAAACCCCCTCACCGCTTACATTAAATATAATCTCCTTGAAGCCTCCGGAACTCCCCTCATTCATATCTACCAACTCGGTTTTCCAGCCCTTTACTTCGCAAAACTTCATATACATACGGTAGAGATCGCCGGCAAAGATGGCTGCCTCGTCACCACCTGTACCCGCCCTTATCTCTACAATTGCATTCTTGTCATCCTGCGGGTCTTTCGGGATCAGCAGCAGACGGATCTCCTCCTCCATATTTTCTTTCCTCCCTGAAAGACTGTCGATTTCAAGGCGTGCCATCTCCCTGAACTCAGGATCCTTTTCCTTGCCGAGCATCTCTTTTGTGGATTCCAGGTTGTCAAGAATGTTCTTGTATTCCCTATAGGCCTCAATTATGGGCTCAAGGTCCTTGTACTCCTTATTCAGGCGTATGTAACGCTTCATATCAGCAATGACCTCAGGTTCAGCTATAAGCTGTGCGACCTCTTCATGCCTTTGCTTAATCGCCTCCAGTTTTTCCAACAACATGATGAAATATTTTTAAGGCTGCAAAGTTACAAAAAAATGCGGGTCAGTATGAAAAAGTGCCATGTGGCCCGGATATGGTAAGCTTTTTGGCCCCAGCTGCTTCGACACGACCGATAAGCTTTGCCTCCAGGTCATATCCTGAACATATATCAATAATCTCATTTGCTGTCTTGTCATCTGTATAGAGTTCAAGCCTGTGCCCCATATTGAACACCTGGTACATTTCCCTCCACCCGGTTGCAGAGCTTTTTTGAATGAACTCAAAAAGAGGCGGTGTTTCAAACAGCTCGTCCTTGATAATATGTAGTTTGTCAATGAAATGGAGCACCTTTGTCTGTCCTCCGCCGCTGCAATGTATCATCCCCTTTATACTATCCTTGTGATGGCGGAATATCTCCTTTACAACAGGTGCGTAAGTCCTGGTCGGACTTAACACTAAACGGCCAACATCCAGGGGCAGGTCTTCGAGTTTATCTGTAATTCTTGACTTTCCGGTATAAACAAGCTCCTTCTCGATGCTGCAGTCATAGCTTTCAGGATATTTTTGTCCATATTCCCAGTGAAGCAAATCATGCCTTGCCGAAGTAAGCCCGTTACTGCCAATGCCGCTGTTATATTCATCCTCGTATTTTGTTTTTCCGTATGATGCAAGGCCTACAATCACCTGGCCGGGAGCTATTCCATCGTTGGTTATCACCTCTTTCCTGGGCAGGCGCGCCGTAACAGTTGAATCAACAATAATGGTACTTACAAGATCGCCCACATCGGCAGTCTCGCCACCGGTCAGCACCATATCTACGCCCAGGGATCTCATTTTTTCAAGAAATGCCTCAGTACCATTTATTAAGGCGCTTATGACCTCTCCCGGTATCCTTTTGCGGTTCCTGCCTATTGTGGAAGATACCAGCATAGGCCCGGCAGATCCGGCACAAAGCATATCATCCAGGTTCATTACCACAGCATCCTGTGCTATACCCTCCCAAACTGACAGGTCACCTGTCTCCCTCCAGTAAATATATGCAAGGGATGACTTGGTTCCTGCACCGTCAGCATGCATTATATTGCAGTAATGTGGGTCATTGCCCAGATAATCGGGTATCACCTTGCAGAAAGCATTTCGATAAAGGCCGCGGTCAAGGCTTTTAATTGCATTGTGAACGTCTTCCTTCGAAGAAGACACTCCCCTTTTGTCATATTTTTCACTCATTGTTTCAGTCTGTTTCCGGCTCAATGTCATCATCCTCTTCCGGAGGCTCATAATCCTCCCTAATTACCCTGAACTCTGTTCTCCTGTTGAGCTGGTGGGCTATTTCCTGTTGCTCCTCATCCTCAAGGCTGTTGATGTATTCTTCAGAAAGTACCGTACCGGGTTCAAAAACAACGCCATTTCTTTCAATCCTTGATTCTATTATTCTCGGACGGCGTTTGCCATAACCTGCTGCTTCGAGTCTTTCCCTGTCAATGCCCTGGTCAGCCAGATAATCAACAACTGCACTTGCACGCAAAAGCGAAAGGTTATCGTTGTACTCATGAGTCCCCCTGCTGTCGGTATGGGAAGCCAGCTCTATGACAATATTCGGATTATCCCTCATGGTCTGAACAAGGCCGTTGAGTGAATCCTGAAACTGGGTCTGCAGCTCCCAGCTGTCAAATTCATAGAGTATCTCGGGCAGTTCGATTGCAGTTACTGGTATGGGGGCAATGGAAACATCAACGATAATTTCATGGCTCCTCTCATATGGAGATGTTGATGTGTTCTCACGGCCGGAAAAATAACCTGTTTTATTCACAAGTATGTCATAATCTGTATTTTCTCTTACAAGTGTATGGTCAAAAACGTATCTCCCGTCACTGCCTGTCTCTGCCTGCCTGAGCGAGCCGTCTGAGCCCAGAAGCTGGACTGTTGCACCCGCCAGCTCGGTACGCGTACTGTCGTCGAAAACTGTACCACTGATTATAAGCTCCACAGGTGCAAGGTAGAATGAATAAATATCGTAATTACCGACCCTGCCCCTGTTGGAAGAAAAGTAACCCTGTTCCAGACCAGGCCTGAACACAATACCGAAATCATCAGCAGAGCTGTTTATCGGGGGACCCAGGTTTTCAGGCTCAGTCCATCCATCCGGGGTAAGCTGTGACCGGAAAATATCCAGGCCACCAAGGCCGGGGTGCCCGTCTGAGGCAAAATAAATGCTCCCATCTTCGTGAACGTAGGGGAACATTTCACTTCCTTTAGTGTTTACCGGCTCTCCGAGATTCTCCGGCCGGCCAAAGTCACTGTTCGGTCCGTCTCGTCTTACTACCCATATATCCCGTTCACCTATGCTGCCATCCATATTGGAAACAAAATAGAGCTCCAGCTCATCGGGACTGATAGCAGGATGACCGACAGTTACCAGGCTGTCGTTGGTAATCGGTATCTCCTGAGGGTTTGTCCAGTTGGCACCTTCCCTCCTGGCCCTGTATATCCTGCATCCCATATCGCTTTCAGCCCTTGTGCAGCGGGTAAAGTACATCTCAGTGGCCGAGGCGTTCAATGAAGGTGCGCCTTCATTATATTCCGTATTTACTGGTCCTTCGTCAAGCAGCCCCGGTCTGCTCCAGTCACCTGACCTGTCCTGGAAACTGATAAAAAATGAGGTGTGTTTGTTGCCGGTCCACGGATCAGTTTCCCTGCCCACAGCATCATCCCTTGAGGATGCGAATAAAAGACTGGTGGCATTATGATCGGCAAATGCAGGAGTAAAATCGTCAGCCCTTGAATTAAACAGCCTTACTGTCTCAACCTCGTAGTCATCAGGCTCCTCAATAAGCCTCATTGCCAGCTCTGCAGATTCAACTCCCCTGTGGCCGCGCCAGTCGTCGGGTTCTCTTTCAATGTATTGCCGGTACTGTTCAAGGGCTTCTTCGTACTTGCCGTTTATCATCATTGCATCGGCAAGGTAAAGAATTGCCACAGGGTCGGGATAGTTGCCCCTGACGGCTCTGTTGAACCATGCTTCAGCCATCCTGTGGTTATTGGTGTACTTATAGCAGAGTGCTATCTGATATATAATGCGTGTGGCCTCCCTGCGATCCTGTCGCCTGACACGATTATAGGCCCTCCTGTAGTGGTCTATTGCCTCTTCGTACTGATGCAGTTCAAAGGCCTGTTCCGCCCTTTCAAGGCGGCGGCTCTGGGAAAGTGCCCCTTCCTGCAGCAATGCGGGCAAAAGGAAAAAAAGAATGGGAAGCAAGCGATTAAGCCAGGGCATTTTTGTTTCAGTCAGTTTTTTTTACCATCATATGCAATAACGCAAGGCATGGAAAATAATTGCAGCAGTTAAGACTAATCAGGATCATTTTTACCCTTCCCGTAAGGATAGGGCAGATCGTCATTCACCGGCCCTTTTATACCTCCGCCCTCATCCTCTTCAGTCACATTATTCTCCTTATCCGGGTCATTTACTTCATTTTCGCCGGGGTCCGGTGTTTTTTCCACCTCTTTCTCATATATGGGTTTGCCGTAAGGGCCCACACGCTTTTCTGCGTCACCGGGAGTATTTTCGGGCTTTACGGTTGTATCAGTTTGGCTTTTACCTTTCGCAACAGCAGCCTTTTTTGCCGACTCCGGGTCCATTTTCCTCACTTCTGAGTCAATATCATCCGAATACCTGCTTATCTCTGAGTTGATCTCCCTTTGAACCTTTCTTACCTCATTCATTCCCTTTCCCACCATACGTGCTATCTCCGGGATCTTCCTGGGCCCGAACAAAAGCAGCACTATAAGGAGGAGAACCAGTATCTCCCCGCCGCTTATTCCAAAAAGAAGTATCTGGGGCAGTATCATAACAGTGGATTACATGGCAAAAATAATGCTTTCTGCGGTATTTACACAATTTAAAGATTTAATAGCTGTAGGGTAAAAATGTTCTATAAATTATTATTTTTACCTTTTACAAAACAGACCCTTTATGCTCGGCATACAAAGAAAACTAACAAACAGCTTTTATGCTATCCTCAGCCTGCCCGCAACTGCCATGGGGTTTGGGCTTGCAGTGCAGATAGCCGTCCTGAGCTGGCTGCTCAGCACAAAATATGGCCTGGACATTACGGATATCGGTTTAGTATGGGCCTTCGGCCCCCTTGGTGGGCTTATAGGGCAGGTGGTAATAGGTATTATAAGCGACAATGTATGGGTCTGGAACGGACGAAGAAGGGCATTCATACTGATCGGGGGGGTGCTTGCCGCACTGGGGCTGCTGGCCCTGCCAAACATCGGGGTAATACAGGCCTCACTGGGCCTTGACGGGGTTCTGGGTGTGGCCATAGTGGTTTCGCTGACAATAGACCTTGCAATCAATGTCAGCTTCAACCCTACCAGGTCGATTATTGCGGATGTAACGCCTGAAGGCCGACCCCGTACAAAGGGCTATACCTGGATGCAGACCATCTCCGGCAGCTTCGGTGTACTGGCATATCTTATCGGGGCAGTCTGGGACAATTATACCCTTATATACTTTGGGGTTATACTGATATTTCTTTTCTCTGTAATACCTCCATTCTTTATAAAGGAGCCGCGCAACCTGGGCAGGTACGGACAGCCCGATATAGATGATAAGCCGCTCAGGCCTGTTGCCAGGCAGGGTAAAAATGAAGCCTCCCTGGTTGAGATCATCAAAACTATAATGCCTCTCTGGGGATTTCTGCTGTATGCCGTTTACGGATTCCTGATAAGGCTGGCAGGAATGCCCAGGATACCCGGGTATCTGTTTGAGATTTTCTGCGGCACCCTCACGATCGGGGTAATGGTATATACGTTAAGCAGGAAGGAGGACGGTATCTCGAAAGAGAAAGACGGTATAATTGGCTTCAGGAAGATCCTTGCAGCCCATTCATTTACCTGGATCGGGGCACAGTCGATGTTCGTTTACCTATTTGCCTTCGTTAGATACCGGGTGCCGGAACTTTCCGGTATTGAGATAGACCCGGCGCTTGTTTCGACAATTGATGCCGGAGCAATAGATGATACGATTGGCAGGGTAGTAAACTGGAGCTTCTTCTCTTTAAACCTTGTAGCTGCGATCATTCCCGTACTTATCCTGGAACCGATGGCTACCCGGTTCGGCCGGGTCAGGACACACTTCACCTGCCTGTTTATAATGTCGGCAGGTTACCTGAGCATATTGTTCCTTGGTTATTCTCCGGTGATAATATATATGCTCATGGCCATTGTCGGTATTGGCTGGGCTGCAACAATCAGTCTGCCTTTTGCAATAATGTCGCAGAAGATTCCGCAATCACGCATGGGCCTTTACATGGGGCTTTTCAATCTTTCTGTAACCCTTCCCATGTTCGTATCCAGTTTTGGTGTCGGCGAAATTGTAGAGAGTGCGGAAGACAAAGGTATTGTATTTATAGTGTGCGCTGTAACCGTCGGTATTTCTGCACTTGCATGGACGGTCATCAGGGAGCCCAGGGATGTTTTCACTGAAAACCCCATTGAAAAGGAGCAGGCCGGATCCTGACCCACAACCTCTGATTTGCCTTATTTTATCAATTTTATCTCCCTCATTAAACCAAAGGCAATTAGCTTGGTCTAATATGCAAACCGCTTCTATATCAGGCTATATTAATCAACTTCAATAGTCACATAATGAGTAAAATAATCCTTACCACCGTTTTTCTTCTATTTGCCACAGGGCTCTTTTCCCAGATAAAGGAAGGGGTTATAAGATACGAGTACACTGTGGATCTTCACCGCAACATTCCAGCCGAGAGGGCTGACATAAGAAATATCCTGCCGCAGCACCGCACACAGCATTTTGAGCTCTTCTTCAACGAAGGGGAAAGCCTCTATAAGCCATCTGAAAACGGCGATGATCAGGGGGGTAGCCGTGGCGGCGGCGGTATGAGAATGATGATGAGGAACCCAAGGACTGAAACCTACATCGACAGGAAGCAAAGGGAGGTGACTATCCTGCAGGAGTATATGGGCAGGAATTTTCTAATAACAGATACGCTGGATCTGGCCCAGTGGCGGGTTGGCGACGAAAGGATGGATATCGAAGGCTATATATGCATGATGGCATGGCATACTGATACTGTAACCGAACAGGAGATCACCGCCTGGTTCACACCGCAGATCCAGCCATTTCTTGGGCCCGATCGTTTTGTCAACCTGCCGGGTACTGTGCTTGCCGTGGATATTAACAACGGAGAACAGGTTTGGGTTGCAAGGGAGATAATACAAAAGGAGATCAGAAATGGTGATATCCGCAAACCCTCAAGGGGTGAAAAAATATCCAGGGAGGATTTCCGGAAGATGATTCAGGAGCAGATGGAGAGAATGGGTGGCACAGGAATGAGAAGATTTTAAAAAACAGGTAATAATGTCAAAAAGAATAATATTTGCGTTAACAGGCCTTCTATTTGCAGGTATTCTGAGCGCACAGGACTTCTCAATTGAAGGAAGGCTGACCAGCGCCGATAACGAAGGGCTTCCGAATGCCACAGTACTTCTTCTGAACCCTTCGGATTCCACTATGGTGAATTACGGGCTCAGTGACAGTGAAGGTAACTTCCTGATCGAAAGGGTAAGCAGGGAGGCCTACCTCATGCGGATATCCTATGTAGGTTATGCGACAAAAACCATACCTGTCGAACCACCCGGGGGCAATGTTCTGGAAATGGGCAATATTCGGCTTGAGGATGAAAGAATGATGCTCAGGGAAGTCGTGGTACAGGAGGAGCGCATCCCGATGCGCGTCAGGGGTGATACCATCGAATACGATGCCCTTGCATTTGCCATACAGGCCAATGAAGTGGTTGAGGATCTGATCAGGCGCATGCCGGGAATCGAAGTCGAAGCCGACGGGAGCATAATTGCACAGGGAGAGCAGGTACAAAGGGTCAGGGTTGACGGCAGGGAGTTCTTCGGCCGTGATCCGCGGATGGCAACACAAAACCTGCCAGCTGATGCAGTCTCAAAGGTTCATGTTTACGATGAAATGTCAGAAAGGGCACAGTTTACGGGAATTGATGACGGGCAAAGGGAAAGGACCATGAACCTCGAGCTTAGGGAAGACCGCAGGGATGGTCTTTTCGGTAATACAAGCCTTGGCTACGGCCCGGAAAACCGCTACCAGGGACGCACCAACATCAATCATTTCAATCCGGAAGGGCAGCTGTCGGTTCTTGGCATGGCAAACAACCTCAACCAGCAGGGGTTTTCGATAGGCGAATACATGAACTTCAGCGGTGGCGCCCAGGCAATTGCCGGTGGCAGAGGAGGCGGAATGGCGATAAGGGGCGGCAATACAGGCATACCTGTAAATATAGAGGGCAGGCCCGGCAGTAACGGAGTAATGACATCATGGGCAGGCGGAATTAACATGAACCGGACGATAGCGCAGGATACCGATATTAACGTGAGTTATTTTTATAATCACCTTGACCATGAAGTAAACAGTGACCTTGAGAGGGAAAACTTCCTTCCGGCAGGGAATTACGACTTTATGCAGTTCAGCACCCAGGAAAACAACAACAGTAACCACAGGATAAACCTTCGTGCCGACCACAGTTTTAATGAAAGCAACAGCCTGCTTGTTACTATGAACACCACGTTCAACAACACTGACTCCTACCAGGAGAGCAGCAGCCGGACTCACGACTTTACAGGAGAGCTGCAAAATTCAAGCGATCAGCTGAACAGATCATGGAGGGAGTATAATACCGTAAACAGCAGTCTGCTTTACAGGAGGAGGCTTTCGCAGCCGGGCAGAACACTTACCGCCGGAGCCGACATTAATTACAGTCTCAGCGATCAGGAAAGCCGGCTTGAGGCCATTAACACATACCTGCATCAGGAAAACGCCGAAGAGACTATTATGCAGGACAATATACAGAACAGCCTGAACCGTACCCTTGGTATGAACCTTTCCTATACAGAGCCACTTGGCAACAGGAACTTTTTCGAGGTAAATTACAGGCTAACAAACAACTACAACGAAGTTGACCAGCAGGTTTACGATACCGGCAACGGAGATCGGTCAATTAATGAAATGCTTACAAATATTTATAACAATACATCCCTATACCAAAGGGGAGCAGTAAACTTCAGGATAAACCGTGATATGTTCAACCTGACGATTGGCAGCGGCCTGCAGTATACAACATTAAGCGGTGAACTGATTACACTGGATACCGAATTGGATAAAAGCTACTTCAACATCCTTCCTGTAATACGCTTCAATTATGATTTTACCGGCACCCGGAGGCTGACAGCAAATTACGAGACCAGTGTGAGGGAACCAGCCCTTAATCAGCTGCAGCCACTGATAAACAACAGGGATCCATTGAATATCTACGAGGGGAACCCTGACCTCAGGCCGTCATACAGCAACAGGGTATCGGTCAGGTATAACTCCTTCGACCCCCTTACCTCATTCGGCTTCTTTACATTCCTTACGGCCGATTATAATCTCAACCCTATAACTAATTCAGTTGATGTAAATGAGCAGCTTGTAAGGAGGATAACACCGGTCAACACTGACAGCGACCTCAGCATAAGGGGTAATTTCAACGTCAACTTCAATATAAGCAGTTTAAGCACCCGGGTAACCCTGGGTAGTACGGTAAGTCACAGGCAGAGCACGGATATACTCAATGAGGTGACTCAGAGAATAAACAACAATCTGCTCAGCGGAAACCTCCGGCTAAACTTCAGGCCGGGCGACAACTTCGATGCATTCATTTCGGCAAACCTGAACCACCAGCTAACCACATACGAGTTCAGCGCACTTGAACAGGCATACCTGAACCGCACCTATTCGGCCGAGTCCAACTGGAATTTCCTGGACAACTACAGGCTGAACCTGGGCATGCGCTATATGGTATATGAAGGCCGAACCAGTGCTTTTGACCAGGATATCCCCATGCTTGACTTTGGCATCTCAAGATCTTTCATGAAAAACCAGAGCGGGGAGCTCAGGCTTACAGGATACAACCTGCTTAACAGAGATCTTGGTGTAACCCAGAGTGCAGATGCCAACTATATCCAGAGGCAGGTGACAAACTCCCTGGGCCGTTACTTCCTTCTCACATTCACCTATTCCCTTAACCGGAGCCTTAATATGTTTGGCGAAGGTCAGCGCGGAGGTGGCCGGGGAAGGATGCAGATGATAATGCAATAGGGAAGGTTTGTCTATTTCTTTACCCCATATTTAAAAGTGATTAAATAAAAAATGTTAAACCCAAAAAACTTATGCAGTATTTAAAGTTTTCTGATTAATTTTGCCCAAATTTCAATCAGATGACTGTAAAGGAAAAAATAACGGAACTGGCAACTGAGCTGTTCCTTAAGGCCGGAATAAGGGCGATAACAATGGATGATGTATCTGCAAGTTCCGGGGTATCAAAACGTACTCTGTACGAGAACTTTCGCGACAAGGATGATCTTATAAGGAGCTGCCTTGATCTTCTCGATAAAAAATTCAATTCAGAACACCAGCAGGTTTCTGAAAAATCTGAAAACACAATTCACCTATCATTCAATATGATCAAAATAGGTGTCATTGCAATCAATGAGATCAACCCCCTGTTTTTTGAGGAGCTCAAAAAATACCACTATACGACGTGGAAAGAGGTCCATACTGTTAATATGGAAAAACAGAGGTCACTGCTTATAACCATAATAAAAAAGGGAATAAACCAGGGGGTTTTCCGGAATAATATCAGTATTGACGTTGTGGTAACACTTTTGATGGAACAGTTAAGGATGCTGCATGACCAGTCTCTGTTCCCTGCCGGGCAGTACCCCAAACAGGTGGTATTTGAAAACGTATTTATAAACTTTTTCAGGGGTATAGCCACACAAAAGGGCCTTGACCTGATAGATGAATTCCTCGACAAAGAGTCAGAATACTTTATAACTGTATAGGATCAACATTTTATCTGTACTTTATACATGTACTTAAAAAAAGATAATAGTTTTCTAAGTTTTACATTTTCAATCAATCTGATCGGTATGCGGAAAATATTTGCTTTAAGCCTGCTGTCGCTTATTTTCACAGGCATCACCAGCAGGCCTGCCCTGGCCGGTGAAAGTCTCAGGCTGAGCCTTGACAGTGCTATGCAATATGCCCTTGAGCACAACAGGAATATAAGGAACGCTGAACTGGGCGTTGATGAGGCCGAAGAAATGCTGTGGGAGACCATTGCACAGGGACTACCCCAGATCAATGCCACAGTTGACTACAATAACTTCTTCGGTTCGACAGCCACCCTGGGTGCAATTCCGGGCATGGAAATTGAGTTTAACCCGACAAGCAACCTTGGTGTATCATTCAGTCAGCTGGTATTCAACGGCAGTTATATAGTAGGTGTTCAGTCAGCGAAACTCTACAAAGAGATATCCAGGACAAACCTTGAGCAGAGCGAACTCGACATTAAGGCACAGGTGGCTCAGTCCTATTTTATCTGCCTGATATCTTTCGAAAACAGGGACATCATCAGGGAAAACCTGGAAAACATGCAGGAACTTCAGGAAAAGACAAGGGCGATGGTCGATGTCGGGATTGCCGAGGAAGTGGATTACGACCAGCTGACCGTGCAGGCCGCAATGCTTGAGGATGCGGTCCGTGCTGCCGGCAGGCAGGTGGAGCTTGCACTGAATATGCTTCGCCTTCAGCTTGGGCTGGATGCCGGCACAGAGATAGTCCTGACTGATGAGCTTGAAGGCATGGTAGGCCGTTCGGACTTTGGCACCAGCCTCACAAAACCTTTCCGGGTCGAGGAAAACCCCGGATTCAGGACAATGAAACTGCAGACCGACCTTGCCGAAAAGCAGATCAATATGCAAAGGGCGGAATACCTGCCCACAATAGCAGGCTTCTATAATTACACCGAGAAACTGCTTAAGCCGGAGTTTGACATAACCCCCAATCACGTGATCGGGCTGAATGTCAACATACCCATATTTTCAAGCGGGGCAAGGCGCTCGCGGGTTAACCAGGCAAGGATAAAGCATGAAATGGCAGAGAACCAGAAAGAGCTTCTGCACGAACAGCTGATGATACAGGAAAGACAGCTCAGATACAACCTTAACAATGCCATGGAACAGTACGAAAGCCAGAGGTCAAACCTGGAGGTTGCCAGGAGGGTTTTTGACAATATTAACAATAAATATGAGCAGGGGCTGGTTTCAAGCCTCGACCTGACAACGGCAAACAGCAACTACCTCCAGGCAGAGAACAGTTATATTTCGGCCATGCTGCAACTGCTTGAGGCCAAGGTGGAGATTGACAAACTGCTTAACCTTTTATAAGTGTGCAATTTGGATAAAGAATTCAATAATTTATAAGATCAGTAATAGTTTCAAACAAAGGAAAAATGAACTTCAGGCCAATTTATTTAATACCGGTATTGAGTATATTGATATCCAGCTGCTCCGGTCCGGAAGAAACACAATTTGAATCAGAAAGCGGAAATGGTGCAGAACCTGTAAGGGTAACAGAACTTAATTTCAGCGAGATTGCAAGAAGCGCTGTATATACCGCCCACCTGAGGGGGTTCAATGAAGTGTACCTGGCCTCATCATCACCGGGTCGCATAGAAAAAATCCATGTTGATATAGGCGACAGGGTCAGGGAGGGCGACCTGCTTGTGGAAATGGACAGGACGCAGCTTTACCAGGCAAGGGTGCAGATGCAGACTCTGGAGACAGACCTGCACAGGCTTGACACTTTGCGCAGGGTGGGGAGCATTTCCCAGCAGCAGTATGACCAGCTTAAGGCCCAGTATGAAGTTGCCAGGTCGAATGTTGATTTCCTGAGTGAGAACACAAGGCTTATGGCGCCTTTCAGCGGTACCGTATCAGAAAGGTATTTCGAGGATGGCGAGATGTTCTCTGCTGCACCCAACACTCCGGCCGGCAAGGCCGCTATACTTTCGCTCGTACAGACCGTCAGGCTCAAGGCCCTTGTAAACGTGGCAGAACGATATTACCCCTATATTGAATCCGGCATGGAGGTAAACATCACTTCTGATGTATATCCCGGGGAGGAGTTCAGTGGAAGAATAATGAGGATATATCCGACCATTGATCCTGCCACAAGGACATTCAGGGTGGAGATTTCGGTACCTAACCAGGATGAAAGGCTCAGACCCGGAATGTTTACCAGGGCAAGGATAGAGCTGGAGGAGGTGGAGGCCTTCGTGGTACCTGCACTTGCAGTTCTGAAGCTCCAGGGCTCAAACGAACGTTACGTCTTTCTTGAAAAAGATGGTGTGGCACAAAGGGTTGTTGTAGATATAGGGGAGCGATTCGATGATATGATTGAAATAATCTCCCCCGATGTAAATCCCGGCGACAGGCTTATCACTGCAGGCCAGGCCAGACTTTTGGATGGTGTGAGTGTAAGGGTTCAGGAGTAAATTGGCTTTTTCTTTAATAAAGGATCTAACAGAGAAAAAATGAGTATATATAAAAGTGCAGTAAACAAACCCATCACAACCCTGATGATTTTTACGGCCGTTATAGTGATGGGGCTCTATTCACTGAGATATCTTCCCCTTGACCTGTTGCCGGAAATGGATCCCCCCTTTATTTCGGTAATAACCACATGGCCGGGTGCGAACGCCAGCGACGTTGAAACAAACATTACCAGGCCCATGGAGGATTCGTTCAATACGGTTGATAACCTCAAGGAAATAATGTCTACCTCAACCGACAATATGTCGGTGGTAACACTTGAATTTGACTGGGATACAGACCTTAATGAGGCATCAAACGATATAAGGGATGCCATAGATATGCTCTACGGTTTTCTGCCCGATGGGGTTGACCGCCCCCTGATATTCAAGTTCAGCACCGACATGATCCCTATCGTGTTCTATGCAATAACAGCCGATGAGAGCTATGCGGGGCTTGACAGGATACTTGAGGAGAGGATCATTAACCCTCTGAACCGGATTGAGGGAATCGGGTCGGTAAACCTGGTAGGTTCACCGCAGAGAAGGATATATGTTGAGGCCGATCCGCTAAAGCTGGAGGCATACAACCTGAGCATTGAACAGATAGGACGTGCAATACAGGCTGAGAACCTGAACACTCCTGCCGGTAACGTGAAGATGGGGATGATGGATTACCAGTTCAGGGTAGAGGGTGAGTTCAGGGAGAGTTATGAGATCAATGACCTTGTTGTAGGTCATTTCCAGGGCAGTTCTGTTTACCTCAGGGATGTTGCAGATGTAAGGGACGGACTCAGGGATCTTTCCCTGGAAGAACGAATCAACGGCCGCCAGGGTGTTCGCATGTTCGTTATGAAACAGTCAGGCACAAATACTGTCAGGGTTGCCTCGGATATAAGAGCAGCACTGGCAGAGCTGGAAAAAGACCTTCCGCCTGATATTGAGATACAGGAGATACTTGACACTTCAACATTTATCAGCGACTCGGTAAGCAACCTTTCTCAGACACTACTCTGGGCGCTACTCTTTGTGGTACTCGTGGTATTGTTCTTTCTGGGTAAATGGAGAGCAACCTTCATTGTGATGATCACAATACCGATCTCCCTTATTGTTGCATTCATATATCTGTTCCTCAGCGGGGGATCCCTTAATATCATCTCCCTGGCATCACTGTCAATTGCCCTGGGTATGGTGGTTGACGATGCTATTGTGGTACTGGAAAATATTTCCCGTCACGTTGAAAGGGGTACCAGCCCGAGGGAGGCAGCCATTTATGCCACCAATGAAGTATGGCTCTCTGTTATAATAACTACCCTGGTGATAGTGGCGGTTTTCTTCCCGCTTACACTTGTCGGGGGTATGACCGGGGTACTCTTCAAGCAGCTTGGATGGATAGTAACCATTACTGTTGTTACTTCCACAATTGCTGCAATTTCGCTTACCCCGATGCTTTCGTCCAAACTCCTTAACCTTAAAGAAACAGGGGCATCAAACAGGAGATTAAGCCACGCAAGAACAATAGACCCTATGTTAAAGAGGCTCGAGAACACCTATGAGAGCGTAATTCGTGTGGCACTGAGAAACAAGAAAAAAGTGCTGTTCATCTCCCTTGGTGTATTTGTCGGATCATTGCTGCTGGTAAGGTTTCTGAGCACAGAGTTCATACCGGAAGCCGATGAGGGAAGGATCAGTGTTTCTGCAGAGCTATCAAGCGGACTGAGGGTCGAGGAGACCATCAAGGTGGCAAGACAGATGGAGCAGATAATCAACGAAAGGTATCCCGAAGTGGAGATACTTTCAGTCTCAGCAGGTTCGGATGATGAGGGAGGAATGATGATGTTCATGAATACCGGCCCAAACGTAGTAAATATGATGATGCGCTTATCAGATCTCTCCGACAGGGAAAGGAGCGTCTGGGAGCTTGCCGGCGATATAAGGGAACAGTTAAGCCATATCCCCGAAATTGTGGAATACTCAGTTGAAACAGGTGGCGGAGGTCCGGGCGAAAACACCGTGGATGTTGAAATATATGGTTACGATTTCAATACCACAAGCATGCTTGCTGGTGAGATCAGAAGCAGAATAGAGGAGATACCGGGGGCAGAGAATGTGCAGGTGAGCCGCAAGGACGACAGGCCCGAGCTTCAGGTTGTGCTCGACAGAAAGAAACTTGCTGAGCATGGGCTAAATACGGCAACTGTATCATCATCCCTTCGAAACCGTATAGACGGCATGACGGCCTCATACCTCAGGGAAGAGGGCAATGAGTATGATATAATAGTAAGGTATAGGGAGGAGTACAGAAGCTCAATATCCGACATTGAGGCAATAAGCATAACCAATGCCCTGGGAGAGAATGTAAGGCTTGGCGAGATAGGAAGTGTTCAGGAATACTGGAACCCCCCGAATATTGAGCGCAAGAGCAGGGAAAGAATTGTTACAGTATCGGCCGTGCCTTCGGGCATTGCTCTGGGCGATCTTGCGGACGAGATAGGCAAGGTTGTGGATACCATAGATATTCCAGCCGGAGTGATGGTAAATATCGGAGGTGCATATGAGGATATGATGGAAGGCTTCGCTGATCTGGGGCTGCTGTTGCTGATCAGTGTTATACTGGTTTTCCTGGTAATGGCCTCGCAATTTGAGTCGTTCATCATGCCTTTTGTAATAATGTTCTCAATACCTTTTTCTTTTACGGGCGTGATACTGGGGCTTCTGGTTACAGGAACCACACTCAGCATAATAGCGGGGCTGGGCGCTGTACTGCTTATTGGAATAGTTGTTAAGAACGGTATTGTACTTATAGACTATATTAACCTGCAGCGCGACAGGGGCCTGGCACTAAACGAGGCCATAGCGATATCGGGTAAGATGAGGCTCAGGCCTGTACTCATGACTGCAATGACAACCATCCTTGCCATGCTCCCGCTTGCCCTGAGCAGAGGAGAGGGTTCAGAGATATGGAGCCCGATGGGAATATCCCTTATAGGGGGATTAATCTTTTCAACATTGGTTACCCTTGTGCTTGTACCGGTTGTATATGGTATCTTTGCCCGCAGGGGTGAAAGGGATAAGCTCCGTAAGGTAAGGGCGAAGTTTACATTTCTTGACTGTAACAAACAATAAACACATATATATGAAGGCAGTAATGATAGTTTTCAACCAGGCCAACAGCGAAAGGGTCGAGTTTATACTCGACCGGCTGAAGATAAGTGGTTACACCTGGTGGAACAATGTAGAGGGCAGGGGCTCGGAGACCGGCGACCCGAGGAAGGGTTCGCATACATGGCCAGAACTGAATTCGGCAGCTCTAATTGTAATTCCTGAGGATAAGGTCAGTGAGTTACTGGATTGTGTAAAGAAGATGGATGAGATAAACAAGGAGGTCGGCGTAAGGGCTTTTGTGTGGAATATTGAAAAAACCTACTGGTAAAATGGACATATCACCACTTGCAGATATAAACCCGAAAGCGGTAATAGGTAAAAATGTAAGAATTGAGGCATTTGCCAGGATTGACCAAGACGTGGTCATAGGCGATGGCACATGGATAGGCACAAATGCAAGCCTTTACCCGGGGGCAAGGATTGGCCGCAATTGCAGTATATTTCCCGGTGCCGTTATCGCAGCCATTCCCCAGGATCTTAAATTCAGCGGGGAATATTCCGGGGTTGAAATAGGGGATAACTCAACCATAAGGGAGTATGTTACAGTAAACCGGGCAACAAAACCGGGTGGTTATACCAGGGTTGGCAGTAATACTTTACTTATGGCCTACTCCCATATTGGCCATGATACGACAGTTGGCAACAATTGCGTAATAGTCAACAGTGTTCAGGTCGCCGGGGAGGTAATCATTCAGGACTGGGCAGTAATAGGCGGCATGAGCGCAATACACCAGTTTTGCCGTATAGGTGAACATGCCATGGTTTCAGGGATGTCGGGCATAGTCTCTGACGTACCTCCATATACCAAGGTATTTGGCATACCTGCAAAATACATTGGCATCAACTCTATAGGCCTTAAGCGCAGAGGCTTTGACAAGGAAAGTATTGACATTATCCGTGATATTTACCGACATGTCTACCAGAATGGCATGAATACCTCACAGGCCGTTGAACACATAGAGTCAGGTATCAGCCAAACTGAAGAGACAAAAAGGATAATCAGCTTTATCAGGGAATCGGAAAGAGGGATTGTCAAAGCAGTGCTGGCAGGCAGTGACAGCAGGGGTCAATCCTCAAACGGCGGCAGGGTATCTGTATCTGGAGAAATAAGTACATAATTTGCATTACTTTTACACTAAAAAGTAATGAAACAGATATCGTTCAGTATTTTAATATCCATTCTGGTTATCTCTATGAGCACTTTAAACGCACAGCAAGGTGAGGAAATCCCCCTGCCTCAGCCCCAAAGGACAGGAGGAATGCCCCTATTTGAAGCACTAGATAAAAGGCAGAGTCTCAGATCATACAGCCCCGGTGGACTCAGCAGCCAGGACCTTTCAAACCTGCTTTGGGCGGCTTTCGGCATTAACCGTGAAGACGGGCGCAGAACAGCGCCTTCTGCCCGTAACTGGCAGCAGTTCGACATATACCTTATCATGGCAGACGGGTGGTATATGTATGATGCAAATAATCACTCGATTATAAAAAAGGGTAATGAGGACCTTAGTGAATATGCGGGTACTCAGGATTTCACTGCCACTGCCCCGCTGAATATCATATTCGTGTCAGATCACTCACGGATTACCGGAAACGTCAGCAGGGAAAAAAAGGACTTCAACTCCGCCACCGACGCAGGCTTTATCTCGCAGAACGTTTACCTGTTCTGTGCTTCAGAAGGGCTTGCCACGGTTGTCAGGGGCCTTGTTGACAGGGATAAACTGCACGAAGTGCTAAGGCTAAGGCCTGAGCAGCACGTAATACTGGGGCAGTCGGTAGGGTATCCCGGTGATTAACTCAGAGACCAAATTAAATATTTCTATACCCAACAATTCCTGTTCAACCCATGACCTTTATACGTTTATCATCACTATTATTGTTTTTACTGATCGCATTTGGCTCATGCAAACAGTATACCGATTATTCTGACCGGGATTTTGAAGAAAAGACACCCAGAGACTGGGAAAACCCCCTTGTTAATGAGATCAACCGGGAGAAACCTAATTCATGGTTTATTCCGTTCAATGAACCCCTGGATGCCGTTCCTGACAGTCCCGGTGAATCCGGCCTTGTCCAGATGCTCGGCGGCACCTGGAAATTCAATATATCGAGGAACCCTTCTGAGAGACCGTATTACTTTTTCAGGGAGGACTTCGACACCCGCGGCTGGGACGATCTTGAGGTACCTGCCAACTGGGCGCTCCATGGATATGAGCACCCCATATACATTACTGCAGGTTATCCGTTCAGGAAAAACCCTCCATATATTCAGGATTTTTACAACCCGGTGGGTTCCTATAAGAGGGAGTTCCGCATTCCTTCAGCATGGGACGGCCATGAAGTTTATATCCAGTTCGGTGCCGTAAGGTCGGCTTTCTACCTGTGGATAAACGGTGAAAAGGTCGGTTACAGCCAGGACAGCAAAACACCCGCCAGGTTCAATATCACCCCCTATATCAGATCAGGCAGAAACAGTGTTGCGGTTGAGGTCTATACCTGGTGCGACGGGAGCTATATTGAAGACCAGGACTTCTGGCGCATGGCCGGAATTACAAGGGATGTATTTCTGCTTGCCCGCAACCCTTTGCACATAAGAGACTTTCGTGTAATTTCAGGGCTTGATGAAACCTATACCGACGGGGTGTTCGACCTGGGGCTGGAACTTAAGGTTCCAGGTGACTATGAAGGCACAAACAGTATAACAGCAACATTGTATGACCAAGACGAAGCAGTATTGCATTTTGAAAGGGATATCCGACCCGGTGAGGATGGTCCAAAATACTCCTTCAGTGATATTGCAGGCGGGGTAAAGCAGTGGAGTGCAGAACACCCGAACCTTTACCGCCTTTCAATATCACTGCTTGACGCTAATGGAATACTCATTGAGACCATCCAGCAGGATGTCGGTTTCAGGAGCATTGAAATAAAGGACGGCGTATTGCTTGTAAACGGGGAGTACGTCTATCTGAAGGGCGCAAACCTTCACGAGCACCACCCGAAAACCGGCCACGTTGTGGATGAACAAACCATGCTTCTTGATATTGAGACCATGAAATCCCACAACTTAAATGCAGTGCGTACAGCTCATTACCCGCAGCCGGAGCGTTTCTACGAGCTGTGCAACCGTTACGGGCTCTATGTGATCGATGAGGCAAATATCGAGAGTCACGGAATGGGCTACGGAGATGAATCCCTGGCAAAGGACTCATTGTGGATGGATGCACATTTGTACCGCATGCGCAATATGTTCGAAAGGGACAAAAACCAGCCATCGGTAATAATATGGTCGATGGGCAATGAAGCCGGAAACGGAGTAAACTTCTATGCTGCCTATGAGTATATGAAGGAGGCGGATCCGACCAGGCCTACCCAGTATGAGCAGGCCCACGGAGGATGGAACACAGATATTATGGCACCCATGTATATGCGCATCGACGGGCTGGAAAATTATGCACTTAGTAATCCTGACAAACCCCTTATACTCTGCGAGTATTCACATGCAATGGGCAACAGCCTTGGAAATTTCAGTGATTACTGGGATGTGATCGAAAAATACAGGCCGCTGCAGGGTGGCTTTATATGGGACTGGGTCGACCAGGGCCTGAAAATAGAAGACGATGAGGGCAACCGGTACTGGGGTTACGGGGGCGATTTCGGGCCTGACACAGTGCCTAACTCCGGGAACTTCTGCATCAACGGTGTGGTTCTTCCCGACAGGAGCCCGCAACCTCTAATGCATGAGGTAAGGAAGGTTTACCAGCACATCGGATTTGAGCCGGGCGATATTGAGAATGGTGAGATAATTGTTAAGAACAAATACGCCTTCAGGCAACTCTCGGATTTTAACTTTTCTTACCAGGTTAAAGGCAACGGAACGCTGATATATGAAACGATAATCGAAGATGTTGACCTGCTGCCGGGGGAAAGTAAGGCATACACCCTTGAAATACCCGTTGACCCGAGGCCAGGCGTGGAATACTTCCTGCACCTTTATGCCACCCAGAAGGATGCTGACGGGCTGGTAAAGGCAGGCACACAGCTTGCCTCGGAACAGATCAGATTGCCTTACTACATGGAAGAGGAAGAAACCATCCCGGCAGGAAGCCCGGTTACTGAATCTATGGATCAGGGCTCAGTCATGGTATCCGCAAATGGTATTGATATTGAATTCGATACCAATATGGGAATGATCCGCTCATTGAAGATCGACGGTAAGGAAACCCTTATGCAGGGCCCGGAGCCATCATTCTGGAGACCTCCCAACGACAATGACTTCGGCAACAATACCCACATATGGGCAGCTGTATGGAGAGAAGCAGGCGACAGGCGGAGGGTAAGTGATATTAAGGTCAATGAATCTGACAATAGCACTGAAATAGTATTCCTTTTCGATCTGATGGACCAGGAATATGAGAATGTTATAGCAACATACCGCAGCCAATACCTGGTGGATGGTTCAGGAACCATTACAGTGAAGAACCACTACCGGGGCCTTGACCAGGAGCTGCCACGAATGATGCGCTTCGGCATGAACCTGATAATGCCAAGGGAGTATGAGAATATGAGCTGGTTTGGCCGCGGCCCCCATGAATCCTACTGGGACCGCAAGGCAAGCGCCTACGTTGACCTCTACTCAGGCCTTGTGGCAGATCAGTATTTCCCGTACATCCGCCCGCAGGAGAACGGCAACAAGACAGATGTGCGCTGGATGTCCATTACAAATAACCAGGGCACAGGCCTTCGTTTTGAGGGGCTGCAGCTGCTGGAGGCATCAGCATACCACCAGCTTATGCAGGACTTTGAATCTCCCGGCCGAACCGACGGCTGGCACAGGGAGGGGGAAGAGACCCGCAACCGGCACACCGTAGATGTTCCCGAGCGCGACCTTACCCTGGTAAGGGTGGACTACCGCCAGTCGGGCCTTGGAGGCGACAACAGCTGGGGAGCCCACCCGCTTCCGCAGTACTGGCTTGACGACAGCGAATATTCCTACGGGTTCAGAATAGTCCCTCTTGCTGACAACAGGTAGAGTTGCCTAGTATTTCTTCCTGTTGGCAAATGCCACCAGTGAGAGCATTACCGGTACCTCTACAAGTACACCTACCACTGTTACAAGTGCAGCGGGCGACTGCAGGCCGAACAGGGCAATTGCCACGGCCACCGCCAGCTCAAAAAAGTTACTGGCGCCTATCATAGCCGCAGGTGCACACACCCGGTGGGGAAGTTTCAGTTTCTTGCCGCCGAACCACGCCAGGAAAAAGATAAAGTAGGTCTGTATTACAAGCGGAACTGCAGCAAGCAGGATTATCAGCGGGTTATTCAGTATGTTCTGCCCCTGGAAAGCAAACAGCAGCACGAGAGTTACCAGAAGGGCTATTATACTTACCGGTTTGAGCCTGGGAAGGAAGGATTTCCTGAACCACTCCTCCCCTCTTGAACGAAGCAGTATACGTTGGGTGATCACACCTGCCACAAGGGGCACAACCACGAAAATACCTACACTGGCCACCAGGGTATCGTAAGGGATAATTACATCGGTAATGCCCAGCAGCAGACCCACAATAGGAATAAATGCAATAAGAATGATCAGGTCATTGACAGAAACCTGTACCAGGGTATAGTTGGGGTCACCATCAGTAAGGTAAGACCACACAAAGACCATGGCAGTGCATGGTGCCGCACCGAGGATAATGGCACCGGCAATATACTCTCCTGCCAGCTCCGGTTCTATCCAGGCACCATATAGTTTAGAGAAAAAGATCCAGGCAAAAAAGGCCATGGTAAAAGGCTTGATGGCCCAGTTGATTATAAGTGTCCACACAACCCCTTTGGGCTTTTTACCGATCTTCCTGATGCTTGAAAAGTCAACCTGCAGCATCATGGGATATATCATCAGCCAGATCAGAATAGCCACCGGGATGTTTACCCGAGCAATCTCCATGCTGGATATGATCTCTATATGATCGCCTATGAAATGCCCGATCGTGATACCTGCAATGATACCCAGGGCAACCCAGATGGTAAGGTACTTTTCAAATAAACCGATTGTCTTTCGTGGTCTATCAGGAATGACTGCTTTTTTAACATTATTGGTCATGAACTATCTCATTTTAAAGGGTTAACATATTACAGCTATTGTTTTTCAGCGCTTACCGTAAGCGAGAATATGCCTGTATCGCCCATTAAGAACTCACTCAACTCGTTTTCGCCCAGGTAATTTTTCAGCAATTTCTCAGGCAGCTCTATACGGCGCTGTTTATGTGTCTGTATATTTACAAAACCCGCCTTTTCAATTGTCCCGAGGTATTCTTCCAGCTGAAGGGCACCGGATACGCAGCCGGCATACATCTCTGCATCCTCACGGAGTTTTTCCGGCAAGGAGCCCTTAATTACCACATCGGATACACAGAAGTGGCCTCCGGGTGCAAGAACGCGCATGATCTCACTGAATGCCCTGTATTTGTCAGGTACAAGGTTAAGGACACAGTTTGAGATCACCACATCGAAGCTGTGCTCCTTAAACGGCATTGCCTCTATATCGCCTGATACAAACCCCACATTGCCATAGCCGAGCTTTGTGGCATTTGCCCTTGCCTTCTCAAGCATCTCATCTGAGAAATCAAGGCCGGTAACACTGCCGCTTTCGCCGACAATGGCCCTGGCTACAAAACAGTCATTTCCGGCGCCGCTGCCAAGATCAAGCACTCTCTGGCCGGGCCCTATGCCAGCATGTTCGGTTGGCAGACCGCAACCAAGTCCAAGATCTGCTTCAGGCTTGTATCCCTGCAGCTCTGAATAATTCTCACTGAAGATGGTATAGTCCGAATATCCGCAACAGTTTACATGCTGATCGCCTTCAGACTCAAGGGCAATTTTGCCATACTTTTCCTTTACCAGTGCTTTTAAATCATTTCTTTTCATAATCCTGGCTTGATTTTTTCCCTGTACAGCTTATAAAACCCCTCTTTTATCTCGTCACGGACCCGGATAAACTCACTCTGTATATAATCTTCACTGCCCGTAACGTGCGATGGATCATCAAATCCTATATGCAGGCGGTGCTTTACCTTGCCCATAAATGCCGGGCAGTTTTCGTTGGCACCTCCGCAAACGGTAATTACATAGTCCCACTCCTCCCCCAGGTATTTATCTACCGGGTCAGAAGTGTGGTGGCTGATGTCGATGCCGATATCTTTCATAACGGCAACGGCCTTTTCATTTAGTTTACCGGAGGCATCAGTGCCGGCCGAACGCACGCTGAGCCTGTCATCAAAGGATTCCAGAAAGCCGTGGGCCATCTGGCTGCGGCAGGAGTTGCCGGTGCATAGGATAAGTATTTTCATTTTCCCGGTTGTTATTATTAGCAATAGGTCTTTTTAATGTCGATGCTGGCTATAAAGTCGTCTGCATCCTTTCTGAGGGCAGTTATTGCCTTTGAGTTAAGGCAGTAATTGGTTTTCACACCTTCCACTGTGCCCTGTATAAGTCCGGCATCACGCAGCTCCTTAAGGTGCTGGTTGACGGTAGTGCGGCTCAGCGGCAGCTCTTCGGCAATATCGCCGGTTATGCATGTCTTTATCTCTGCCAGGTATTTCAGTATGGCAAGCCTGGCAGGATGTGCAAGGGCCTTGAACATTTTGGCTCGCTGCATCAGTTTCTCATCAAAAGAAGCATTCATGATACATTGGTTTTAGTTCATATATCATTAGCAACATCCACCAGGCTTATTAAACCCCTCCAGGCGAAATCCCCTTTCCCCGAAATCTATTGTGACGCCCTTAAGCATCTCTTCGGCTTTTTCTTCCACGAAGAAATTCACCTCATCAATGGAAACCAGTTTGTCACCCGGGGGCATTTGTCCGGCAACCGAAAGTTGCAGACCAGGACCACAGCATCCCGCCTCGGAAAACACACGGATACCTGCCTGCGGATTATCTGTTTGTGTAAGTACTTTACTAAACTCGTTTAAAGCTTCTTTGGTTACTTTCATTGTTTTGCGGTTTAAAATTATGACGCAAATATACGTTATATTTTTAAACTGACGTATTTTTACGTTATTTTTATAATTTCTTAATAAAGAATGATTATGGAATGGTTTTACCGTTCACTGGCAGGTATATTCCACTTGGCATTATCATTTAAAAACAGATCACAGTAATCAGTAATTTTCTGATTGCCTCTAAAAACAAAATGTATCATGAATATTACAAAACAGGGCCTGCAACAGTACAACAACTTGCCACGCATTGTCCCGGATGTTGTAAAATTCAGGAAGTACCTTATTCACAGGCGATACAGTGAAAATACAATCAGGATATACAGTGAAGTGGTAAGACACTTTCTGTTGGGCATTAATAAAGCAACGAATAATATAACCAGACAGGATTTGATTGATTATAACCACCGTTTGATTAAAAAGGCTTATTCAGCATCATATCAAAACCAGGTGGCAAGTGGTTTAAAACTGTTTTTCAGCTGTGTCCATAACAGAAATATAGAAATATCAAAAATCGAGCGGCCAAGAAGAGAACATAAGTTGCCAAATGTTTTGAGCAAAGAAGAGGTGAATTATTAAACCTAAGGCCGAAAGATATAGAGAGCCAGCGAGGCCTTTTAGTTGTCAGGCAGGCAAAAGGCCGCAGGGACAGGGTGGTACCCATATCTGAAAACACGATCAGGATGATGCGTAATTACTACAGAGCCTATCATCCGAAGAAATGGCTGTTCGAAGGCCAGGTCAGGGGCGAAAAATATAGTGAACGTAGTCTTCAAATGGTATTGAAACACTCCTTAAAAAAAGCAAATATCAAGAAACCGGCTACATTACATTGGCTACGACACTCCTATGCCACACATCTGCTGGAGGCAGGAACTGATCTGCGGTATATCCAGGAACTGCTGGGGCATAAAAGCTCAAAAACCACAGAAATTTATACCCACGTAAGCAATCATTCCATCAGAAGCATAAAAAGTCCGTTAGACAGCCTGGAACTATAAAAAAATTCATATGTTTGTTCAATTGATATATCGTGCAATATTTGATCGCCTATCCCCTGCCCAGGGAGTCAGATAAAAGCGATGGTATTGCGGGTATAAACGAGTTAGGGTGCATTTAAAACAGACAAATGAAAATACGTGAACTGACATTAAAGAATTACAGATCCTTTGAAAACTGTACAATTCAATTTGAGGATTACTACACG